>CAWUOA010000599.1:0-2202 GCA_963923225.1 uncultured Planctomycetaceae bacterium | reverse complement strand
GCTACGGCGGCTGCCGCTCCTGGGTGACCCTCGACGAGCCGGCGGGCGCCTGACGCGCAGCTGTCGATCACCGCCTTGATCGCCGCCACTCTTCCCTGAGCGTGCGAACGACTTCCGCGGCGTCGGGGTTCTTCCGCTTCCACGCGCCGAAGGCCTGCTCGCGCCCCGGCCGCTGTTCCTCGGCGAGCAGCTTCGCGACCGCGCGACGAACCGCCTCGGCGCGGGAAATCCCCCGCGCTGCACAGAGGGCGGCGAGCGATTTGACCTGCTCTTCGGTGAGGTCGACGATCGTTCTCATGATGACGTCTTCATATGTCGCACGACGAACCAATGCAATCTGAAACGGACGAGTGTCGGGCATTCTCCGGCCCAAGTCCCCTCCGAGGCCGCGCAGGGAAATCCCGGCTGCGTGACAGGCTTCCGTGGGGAGCCACATCAAGGTGATCCGCTCCGGAATCGTTCGATCGTGTGCGGGCCCGTGACGCCGATCTCCGCGAGGCGACCTTGCCGCACGACGACGAACATCGGCACCGCGTCGATGGCCAAGCGGGTCTGGTCGTCCGGAGCGATCACGCCGTCCGGATAATCGCCCGCGACCGCTCGGGCGTAACGATCCTCGTCGGTGTCGACCGCGATCCGGAACACCCGCGGCGCGTCGGGCCGGCCCCGGAGCGACTCGACCCAGTCGCGGATCCTCGGCGCGATTTCGTGGCAAGGCTGGCACCAGGTGGCCCCGAAGAAGATCACGGCATCGCCATGACTGGGAACGGCGAGCGTCGTCCCCCCGTCGGAAGCCGGGTGCGCCAGCACGAGCGTCTCGAACGGGGTGCCGATCAGGGATGCATGCCGATCGGCGGTCATCCGGGCCTTCTCGATGGGAGCCCGGGCGACGTCGGGGGTTGCGAAGTAGAAACTCATCGCGTCGAGGACGGCGGCACTGACGAGTTCGGGCTTCGAAAGTCTCCGTCCCAGGCCGTACGGCACCTCCCTGTATCCGACGACCGTCGTCGCCTCCGCCACCGGTTCGAGGCGGGCGCGGAACCGCGAATGGAACGATCGCCGACTGGGGGGAACACCGTCCGCCCCGGACGGCGACTCCTGGGTGAACACGTACTCGAAGATGAGATCGAGCGGGCCCCCCGGCAGATCCTCGGGGCCCTGAAGTGACAGGTCGATCTTTCGGTGGGAGGCCGAGGTGTCGAAATCCCCCTCGATCGGTTTCCGCCACACGGTCATGCCGGCCCCGTCGGTCGCCGAGAGCGTGCCACTGACGAGAAACCGATCCTCGGCTCCGATGCCTGGTCGGTTCCCGTCGATGGAGGCGATCCACAGGCTGGCCTTCACGGGAATGTCCCACGGATGCTCGGGAGCCCAGCCGGCATCCCTTCGCTCCAGCCGCGCCCACGACAGGCCGTCGAGTTCGCAGGGGTCCCCCGCGGACTCACGGATCGACACCATGATCGATCCCTCCGGGGCGTCGCCGTCGATCGGGAGACGGGAGATCCACGTCTGGAGCGCGTCGTCGTCGGGATACGTCGCTCCGAGCGTACGCACCGCCTCGATCCGATCCCCGACACTGAACAATCCCCGCTCGAGCAGTCCGCCGAGCACCGCCGCGATCTCCGCGTCGGGTAACCCCGCCCCCGAGAGAACGATCGACATCTCCTCGACCCATTCCGACGGCGTCATCGTCCGTGTCGAGTGGAGATGGGAGGCCAGAGAGGCTTCGAGCGGTTCGCGGATTCCGTCCGGCAGGGCTTTCAGCAGGTCGGCGGTCGTCGGGTCGATCCGCTGCTTCCCGATCCAATCCCCGGTCTCCGGGCTCTCCGGAGCTCGTGAGCCCGGGGAGATCGACACGGCCGGTCGACCTGCATCGCCGCAGCCGGCCTGCATCGCCAGCACGACGATCGCCATGCCGAATCTCCACGAGTCGCGACGGGGAGCGAGCATGTCGCACCTGTTCGTGGGGAGCACTGATCGGGCAAGCGGAAGCCCCCCGGCCGATTTGACGCCAGGGCTCCGGACGAAGTCAACGAGCGCACCTCCGCGAACCACCCGCTCGTCCGCGATTCCGCACCCGGAAGGTCCTCTCCGCGGTGGCGGGCCGCTCGGCTGCGTCGACGGAAGGCCGGCCCGGAAACGCCTAACGCACCACCCGCGCGCCGCCGCCGGCGATCTGCTTCTCGACTTCCTTCCGCGTCG
>CAWUOA010000598.1:0-2210 GCA_963923225.1 uncultured Planctomycetaceae bacterium | reverse complement strand
GACCGTCGCTACACCGATTCCTGGATCCGCCCGGGGCAGGCCGCGCGCAACGACGGCAACCACGCGGCGCTGCGGGCCGCATTCGACGCACTCGTGGCCGATGGCGTGCCGGGGCTCTCCTACCTCGGCGGCGACGATCTCCTCGGCGACGACGCCGAGGGGGCGGTCGACTCGAGCCACCCCACCGACCTCGGCTTCCAGCGTCAGGCGGCCCTCTTCGAATCGGCCCTCCGGCCGCTGCTCCGGGCAGCCCCCTGACCCGGCAACCCGCGACTCACTTCGCGGCGGCCGGTTCTTCCTTCTCGGCCGCAGGCTCCGCCTTCTCGGTCGACTTCGGCGGGGGCGGCGTCCGCGCCGGAAGCGCCGACTTGATCGATTCGAACTGGATGGCCATCAGCTTCGGCATCAGCCGGAGCGAGGCCTTCTGGCTCACCTCCATCGAGCGCTGCATCAACTCCGGCTGCTTCGCCACGAACGCCCGGCCGGCAGGACTCTTGTAGAAGGCCAGCAGCGCCTCCATCTCCTCTGCGGTGAAGACGTCGGCGTAGACCCCGACGTAGTCCTCCTTCATCTTCTCCCAGCTCATCTCCTCGGCGATCAGGGCCATCGTCTTCTCGAGCGACTTCTCGCTCGCCGCCTTGGCCGCGGCCTTCGCCGCCTCCGCCCCCGCCCCCTGCCCCGGCAGGTTCTTCTGCATCTGCTGCATCTGTGCCGGGATCATCGCCTTCGTCGCCTCGAACGACTTGGCGAGCGTGGTCTTCATGTCGAGGGCTTCGAGGAGCTCCGCGGCCAGTTCCCGGCGACGCTCGACGTCGTCGGCGAAGCAGGCCGAGCAGCAGAGCACGGCGGCGGCGACCAGACACGTAGACATCCGTCTCATCGTGAGCTCCTTTCAGGAGCGAGAAGGGACACGTCCGAAGTACCAATGACAGCGACTCTGGCCAGCACCGCGGCCAGCACATCCACGGCGACGTGATGCGACATGTCGGCGGCGAAAGACACCATCGGCACCGCGTCTCCCCGGAAGACGAGGTTCGTCCGCCGACCCCGGAACGCGATGGTCCGCTCGTCCCCGAGGTGCAGCGACCGGAGGCACCGGAGGGGGAACACGCCCTGCAGGACATGTACCTTGCCCCCGCGGACGGTCACCTCTTTCTCCGCGTTGGCATCGGCATCCGCGATCACGGGGAAGAGCACGAGATACCACACCGTGCTCAGCACGATCGAAAGCACGGCGAAGACGATCCGCCACACGCTCGCACTCGGCGAATGGAGCCGCCCCATCTCGAGCAAGCCCCTCAACATCCCCATCGAAAAAAGCAGCAGCGACGTACCGACGCACAACAGGGCGGGCGACGTCCGCGGAAACCGCGTCCAGATCCATCTCAACCAGGCCGCGTGCCGCGAGAAGCCGGAGAGGGGCGGGCGGAAGCGGAGACACCAGCCGTCGGGCAGTTCGTCGATCCGCCAGGAATCGGGCTCGAGCGCGACGGCGGCCCCGGCCGTCTGCTCCGTTCGCCCCATCCGTTCGCCGTCGATCATGCCCGCCCCCGATGATTCCGGCTCGAAGCGGGAGTCAGTCTATGCCCTCCTCCGCGACAGGGCCATCTCCGGGCGAAGCCGGCGACAGGTTCTCCGGCCGTCCGCGGAAATACATCGCCAAGAGCGCCGCGGCGGTGAGGAACCGACAAGGACCGCTTACACTTCCACGGGAGGTACACTCGGGCGATCTGACCCGAGACCCGACATCCGAATCCTCCGCCACACCGTCTTGGCCGCTGGAGGCCATCCCATGGCGACCATCACCTTCGAACTCCCCGACGACATCGGGAGGCATCTGGCTGCCTCTCCCGCCGAGGTCGAAGCGCTTGCAAAAGAAGCCGCGCTCGTCGAACTCTACCGGCAGGGCCAACTGTCCCACGGCGCCTTGGCCGAATGTCTGGGGATATCGAGGATGGAGGCGGACGCAGTCTTGGCCAGACACCACGTGACGGAGGATCTGCTCACCGCTGACGAGTTCCGCGAGCAGATGCGGGCCTTGCGGGCAGCCCTCGGCTCATGATGGTTGCCGTCGCGCGTCTGCTCGACACGAGTTTCCGCGTGACTCCGGCGGTCATCGAGGCGTTCCTGAAGTCGACGCGGTGACCGCCCCACACTCCGGCCGTCCGCGGAAATACATCGCCAAGAGCGCCGCGGCGGTGAGGACGTGC
>CAWUOA010000597.1:0-2216 GCA_963923225.1 uncultured Planctomycetaceae bacterium | reverse complement strand
CGCCTCTTCAACCTCTTCTTCGAACTGGCCACGGGGGCCTACGGCGCCGTCGTGGCCCGACTCCTCCGCGGGAGCATCCTCGTCGCCGCGGTGTACGTCGGCCTGATGGGGCTCACCTGGCTCGGCTTCCAGGCCGTGCCCACCGGATTCATCCCCGAGGCCGACAAGGGCTATCTCCTGGCCAGCGCCCTCCTCCCCCCGGGCGCGAGCGCCGAGCGCACGGCGCCGGTCGTCGCGGAGCTCGAGCGCATCGCCCTCGACACCCCCGGCGTGGCGCACGTGATCTCGGTCTCCGGCTACTCCCTCCTCTCCTCGGTCGCGCAGCCCAACGCCTGCGGGATGTTCGTCCTCCTCGAGCCGTTCGCCGCCCGGGCCGTCGATCCGCACCGCTCGGCCCCGGCGATCCAGAAGACCCTGCGCCGCGGCTTCGCCGCGGTCCGCGACGCCGAGACGGTCGTCTTCGGCGCACCGCCGGTCGAGGGGCTTGGGAACACCGGCGGCTTCAAGCTCCAGGTGCTCGACCGCGGCGCCTCCGACTGGGCGGCCCTCGAGTCGGCCACCGCCGACCTCGTGGCGGCGGCCGCGGCGCAGCCCGGGCTGACGGGGCTCTTCTCCGGATTCCGGGCCGACGAGCCGCGCTACGTCGTCGAGGTCGACCGGGAGAAGGCCAAGGCGCAGGGAATCGACGTCGCGGAGATAAACGCCGCCCTCCAGGTCTACCTCGGCGGCGTCTACGTCAACGACTGGACCGCCTTCGGCCGCAACTGGCAGGTGGTCGCCCAGGCCGACGCCCCCTTCCGCCGCCGCCGCGAGGACATCGACCGCTACGCCGTCCGCAACGCCGCCGGCGAGATGGTGCCGCTGGCGACGCTGGTCCGCGTCGGCGAACGGACGGCGCCGGCGGTCGTCGGCCACTACGACCTCCGCCGCGCCGCGGACATTACCGGCACCACCCTCCCCGGCACGAGCTCCGGCGACGCCATCGCGCTCGTCGACGCGCTCGTCGCGCCCCCTCCCGAGGGGCAGGGCGTGCTCCCTCCGGGGATGGAGATCGCCTGGACCGACCTGGCGCTGCAGCAGATCCTCGCCGGGAACACCGCGGGGCTGGTGTTCGTCCTCGGCTCGGTGTTCGTGTTCCTCGTCCTCGCCGCGCAGTTCGAGAGCTGGTCGCTCCCGGTGGCGATCATCCTCATCGTGCCGATGTGCCTTCTCGCCGCCATCGCCGGGGTGTGGATGGCCGGCCTCGACAACACCATCTTCACGCAGATCGGCCTGGTGGTGCTCGTGGGTTTGGCGGCCAAGAACGCGATCCTGATCGTGGAGTTCGCCAAGCAGCAGGAGGACGCGGGGCTGCCGCGGGCCGAGGCGATCCTCACCGCGGCCCGGCTCCGCCTCCGCCCGATCCTGATGACCTCCCTGGCCTTCATCCTCGGCGTCGTGCCCTTGGTGCTCGGCCGCGGCGCCGGCTCCGAGATGCGCGTCGCCCTCGGCACCGCCGTCTTCTCGGGGATGATCGGCGTGACCCTCTTCGGCATCTTCTTCACGCCGGTCTTCTATTCGCTCGTGGCCTCCTTCGCCGGCGGCGGCGTCCTTGACCGGTCCCGCGCCGAGGCCGTACCCTCGAAACACGCCTGACGCGTCCGTTTTTTTTCCGAGAGAGTCCCGCCCCGCCGGAGCCCGATCCATGCCGCGCCGCCGCCTCCGTCTTCCCGTCGTCTCCCTGCTGGCCCTCGCCGTCGTCGGCGCGGCGGTGCGTGGGGACGATTGGCCCACCTTCCGCGGCCCCGCCCGCACCGGCGTCGCCCCCGACACGAATCTCCTCGAGAAGTGGCCCGAAGGGGGGCCGAAGCTCCTCTGGAAGGCGGCCGGCGCCGGCCGCGGCTACGCCACCCCGGCGATCGCCGGCACGCGGATCTTCACCCTCGGCGACGGCCTCTCCACCGCCGGCGACGACAAGGACGAGTACCTCTCCTGCTACGACCGCGAGACCGGCAAGCAGCTCTGGAAGACGAAGACCGGCCAGCCCTGGAACGAGGGGCCGGAGTCGTGGCAGAGCTCGCGCAGCACCCCCACCGTCGACGGCGGCCTGGTCTACGTCATCACTCCCCACGGCATGCTCGTGGCCTGCGGCGTCGCCGACGGCAAGGAGGCCTTCCGGGTCGACCTGAAGGGCGCGTTCGGCGGCAAGAAGGGGGACGGCTGGGGCTACAGCGAGT
>CAWUOA010000596.1:0-2218 GCA_963923225.1 uncultured Planctomycetaceae bacterium | reverse complement strand
TTGGTGTTCGCGTCGCTCGGCAAGACGGCGCAGGTGCCTTTCTCGGGATGGCTGCCGCGGGCCATGGAGGGACCGACCCCGTCGAGCGCCATCTTCTACGGCGCCTTGTCGATCCATGCCGGCGCCTACGTCCTCCTCCGCTGCGAGGCGCTCCTCGACGAGGCGCCCCTGGCCCGCGCGGCCTTGGTGCTGATCGGTGCCGGCACGGCCGTCCACTCGGCGCTGGTGGGCAAGGTGCAGAACGACCTGAAGAGCGTGCTGGCGTACGCGTCGATGACGCAGGCCTCGCTGATCCTCGTGGAGATCGGGCTGGGGTGGCGCGTGATCCCGCTGGTCCACGTCGTCAGCCACGCCGTGCTCCGCAGCCTGCAGATCCTCCGTTCCCCCTCGGCCCTCCATGACCGCCACGAGCTCGAGGCCTCCCTGGGCGGCCATCCGGGGCCGGGCAGCCGGTGGCCGATCGACCGCCTGCCGGAGGGCTGGCAGCGGGCGGTCTACCGCGTGGCGTTGGAGCGCGGCTACGAGGAGATGGCGGTGGGGCGCTTCGTCGTCGGTCCGGTGCTCGGCCTCCTCGATCGCCTCGCCGCGACGGAACGCCGCTGGATCGCGTGGCTCGGCGGCGAGACGACCGGAGGCCGCCGATGAACCCCTCGCTCGACATTCTCGCCGTCGCGGTCTCGGTGATCGCCCCGCTGGCGGGGGCGGCCCTCGTCTCCACAGGCTCGGGCGTTCGATCGCCGCGGGTGGTGGCGGTGGTGGCGTCGGCGACGGCCCTCCTCGCGGGGCTCGTCGTCGCCCTCGGCTGGCGGGCGGGCGACGGCGATCCCATCGCCTTCGGGCCCGCCCTCGGGGGCGGCAGGCTCCTGTTCGTCGACGGCCTCTCGGCGGTGCTGCTTCCCTGGGCGGCGCTGCTCTCGACCGCGATCGCGCTGGTGGCGCCGCGCCGCTCGCTCGACGCCGGCTCCGTGCGCCGGGCGCTGGTCGGAGCCGCCGCCACCTCGGCCCTCTTCGCCACCTCCCATCCGTGGGTCATCCTGGCGCTGTGGGTGGTGACCGCCCGGCTCACCTGGCGGGCGACGCACGTCACGCCGGGCGGCGGCCCGGCGGCGCGGGTGTACGCGATCTACATGGGACTGGCGACGGCGTGCATGGTGGCCGGCACGGTGATGCTCGTGGCCGACCCCCCCTGGGAACGCGCCAGCGGCGTCCTCGGAACGGCGGGCGGATGGCTGGTGGCCGTCGCCGTGATGATCCGCAAGGGGATCTATCCCTTCCACTCCTGGTACCCGGCGCTGTTCTCGGGGGCGCCGATGTCGACGGCGCTGTCGGCCACCATGCCGCAGGTGGCGGCCTACGCCGCGGTCCGGCTGCTGGTCGGCCATGCCGACGGGGTGCCGCACGAGCTCGAGATGCTGTCGCTGTTGGCGCTGGTGACCGCCGTCTACGGGGCGGCGTTGGCGCTCGTGCAGCGCGACCTGCGCGGATTCATCGGCGTGCTGGCGATGAGCCAATCGGCGCTGGTGCTCGCGGGCCTCTCCGGCAGGCTGCCGATGGAGCTCAACGGCGCCTTCTGCCTGTGGATCTCGAGCGGGCTGGCGATCACCGGCATCGGGCTGGTGTCGTGGGCGATCGAGAGCCGGGCCGGCGCGATCTCGCTCGAGACGCTCCAGGGCCGGTTCTGGGACGCTCCGGCGCTGGCAGGCTTCTTCCTCCTCTTCGGGATGGCCGCCATCGGCTTGCCGGGGACGCTGTCGTTCGTGGCCGACGACCTGATCGTGTCGGGCAGCCTGGACGACCACCTCGGCGCCGGGCTGCTGGTCATCGCGTCGACGGTGCTCTGCGGGATCGCCGTGATGCGCTGCTGGTTCCACGTCTTCGGCGGCCAGCAGCCGGTCGACAGCCCTCGCCACGGCATCCTCCGCCGCGAGCAGGCGTCGCTCACGATCCTGTTGGCGGTCCTCTTCGGCCTCGGCCTCTGGCCGGGGCCGCTGGTGCGGGCGCTCGAACGCGCCGCCTCCGGCGTGCTCCGCGAATCGGCCGACCCCGAGCGGGCCGATCACGCGCCGGCCGAGCATTGAGGGGTGCGGGCCGATCGACCGCCGCCACGCGGCCGTTCAGCCCCCGCTCGACACCAGCGCCGGCCACCAGCTGCAGAGATACCACGCCCGGGGCGTGGTCCATTCCACGAAGGCGTCGAGGACCGACCGCGAGAGCAGCG
>CAWUOA010000595.1:0-2224 GCA_963923225.1 uncultured Planctomycetaceae bacterium | reverse complement strand
CGGTGCTCGACGAGACGCTTGGCCAATTCCATCCCCCACCAGCCCAGTTCCGCCTTCTCCCCCTCCCGTGCCTTCCAGACCGGCCGGCACCAGCGATTCACGCCGTCGTCGCGCGGATCGGCCGGCGGCTGGCCGTAGCTGCGGATCCAGGGGCTCGTCTCCGTGGGGGAGGTCTCGGCGGTGTCGGTGGCCAGCGCGTTGGATTGGCCGTCGATGAGGAAGGCGTCGCCGCAGACGAGATCCCCCACGCGCTCGAGGACGGTGTCACGGCCGCCCGTTCGCGTGCCGAGTTCCGCGCGGTAGATGACCAGCCCCGGCTCGAGCTTCATGGTGAAGGCGTATGCGCCATCGGCTCCCGGCGCCGTGGTTTCGGTGGCGATGGGGCGGTCGTCGGCGTAGAGCCGGAGGAAGACCTCGTCGGCGGGCTCCGCGAGCGCGCCCGACCAGACGAGCGTGCCCGAGTTCGTGTCGTCGCGGGGGTAGAACTGCCCCTCCTCGGGCTTCTCGCCGGCGTCGGGCACGCGCGGCACCCAGGCGTCGTGCGCCGGTGGCGTGACGACGATCTCGCAGGAACGCGAGACGGCCCGTCCGCCGTTCTCCAGCGTGGCCGTGACCACGAGCCGGCCGCTTTTGAAGGCGTGGAGGAGCCGCAGCCGGTCGGACGCCGTCTCCTGGACGACGGCGAAGGGGCCGGCCTCCCACGAGATTCGGACCTCCCCCGCGCCGGCCGCTTCCATCGCGGCGAGGTTCGCGATCCGCGGCACGATCTCGATCGTTCCGCGGCCGTCCCACGCCGCCGGCGCGTCGAGGGTGAAATCGGGCTCCGGGATCGCCTCCCGGATCGTGACCGGGATGTCCCGTGTCCTCACGCCGTCGGCCACCGCCGCCCGGAGGCGGAGCGTCGCCGTCGTGTCGCCGCTGGTGCGGCCGGCGTCGAAAGTGCAGGAGAAGGTGTCGACGGCGACGACCTCCTCCACGCCGTCGCGCACCACGCTCCAGGCGATCTTCCGCGCCCCGCCCGCCTCCGCCGTCACCGTCGCGTGTCGGCCTTCGTCGAGGTCGAGCCGCTCGGCCGACACCGTGAACGCGTCCCCCGGCGGCACGACCGGCCCCACGAGCGACTGCAGCGGCTTCTGGTTCTCGTACTCGAGCCGCACCCACTCGGGCGACCGCACGACCCGCGACAGCCGGATCTCGTCGAGATCCCCCGCGAAGTCGTAGCGGCCGTACCAGCCGCCGAACCACAGTCGCGCCGGGCTCTTGATCGCCATCGTGGAGCCGGGGTGGGCGCTGCTGCCGGCGAGCCGGCCGTCGAGGTAGATCCGCGCCTCCCCCTCCTCGAAGGTGTGGACGACGTGCGTCCACGCGCCCGGCACGATCCGTCCGGCGCTCGTCACGTCGCCGCCGGAGAAGTAGCAGTCGGCGCGGACGCGCGGCGGGCCGCGGTACTGCAGCACCACCTTCCCCCGTGCCTCCTCGTTGCCCCAGCCGACGAGCGTGGTGTTCGGCGTCGTCGTGCGGAACCAGAGCCCCGTGGAGTGCGGGGAATCGCCGGAGGGCAGGGACGTGATCCTGTCGCCGCAGAAGATCCCGGCGCCCCCGGGGAAGTGCCTCCCCGCGCCGACGACGCCCTCTCCGGCGTTCGTGCCGGTGTCCTCCGCCGGCAGGCCGCCGACCTCGTCGCGGACCCGCTCTCCCATGTGCCACACCCCGACGAAGCCGTTGTCCGCGTCGAAGACCGCGCGGCTCTCCGACGCGTCGATCGCTTCGGCCCGGCCCCAGAAGAGGCGCAGCGCCTGCTGGTCGCCGCCCCTGATCTCGGGGACGCGCACCCACACGGTGGCCTCGCCTCGCGCCGCATCCCAGGATTCGATCCGGTGAGGCAGCGGCTCCCCCGAGGCAGAGGCCACGCGCAGGTCGGCGCCGTCCGCCCGTGCTTGCGCGAAGGGGAAGGAATCGCCGCGGAGTCGGACGAGGAGCGGAAAGTCGCGCACGCGCGCCTTCTCCGGGAGATCCGCCCCCTCCGGCGTGGTGAGGATGAAGACGGCGCCCGAGTGCGGGAAGTCCTCGAAGGGCGCCGCGGCACATGGAAAGGCGGCGATGCAGGCGATCGTCGTGAGGAACAGTCGCATCGGCGAGGCCTCCGGGTGCTCGGGCCAGTGAGCATTGGAAACAGGGCCGTACGCCGCCGCCAGCCCCTCGCCACGCCCGTCCTCCGGGGGCC
>CAWUOA010000594.1:0-2227 GCA_963923225.1 uncultured Planctomycetaceae bacterium | reverse complement strand
GCTCTCGGCCCTCCGGGCCTCCCGCTCACTCGGGCCCTCCGGCGCGGAACCATCCTTGGTTCCGCTTGTCGGTTACGCCGGCTTCCTTGGCACGATCGATCCCGGCCGGGGCTTTTCGATGCCGTGCGTGGGGGATGCGTTTGGGGTGGTGGAGGCGGGGAGCGGCGAGATTGGTCGCGTTTTTTTCGCAATCCGCGCGGTCGTCGGGGCTGGAAAGAGTTTTCTTGCCCTGCCGTGGCGGGGGTGACGATACTTTTCCTTTATCCGCCCTCGCCCCCCGCCGAATCCCGCCCCGCATGCCTGCCATGTCCGTTCCCGTCCGCGTCGCCTCGGCCCGCCGCGCCTTCGCCATGAGGCCCTTGGCGACGGTCGCGCTGTGCGCCGCCGTGCTGCTGCTGCCAGGAGCCGCGGTCGCCCAGCGACCGCTCGTGCCGGCGCGCGAGTGGACCGACTCGACCGGGATGTTCAAGGTGACGGCGACGCTCGTGGCGCTCGACGGCGACACGCTCACGCTCCGACAGGAGGACGGGGCCGATCTCGAGATCGACGTGGGGAGCCTCTCCGCGGTCGATCGGGTCGTCGTGCAGCGGACACGGCGTCGGCTCGCCCTCCGCAAGGGGGATGAGACGAAGGAGCCGGAGGCGTTCGACGTCGCGGCGACGGCCACCAATCACACCGACTTCCCCCCCGTCGAGGTCGCGCCGCTGCCGGCCGACCCGGCGCTCGCCGATCCGGTGCCGGCCGCGGGCAAGGTGGAGATTCCGCGCGCCGATCACTTCGACCACGTCGCGCGGCTCTTTCCCGTCGGGGAGGGGATGGTGCTGGTCGTGGTGGAGAACTCGACCCCCGGCAAGCCGCTGCCCACCCGGCTGGTGTGGGTGAACCTCCAGAAGAAGTCGGTCGTCTCGGAGTCGGCGCTGCCAGGGGCCGACATCGTCCTCGACTACCATCCGCTCCTCGAGCGTCTCCTCACCGTCTCGCGCGAGAAGTCGACGGCGGAGGGGGCGGCGAGGCAGGTGCTCACGTTGTTCGACGCGGCCCCGGGGCGGAAGGGAGTCGCGCGGATCGTCGCCTGGCGGGCTCCCTGCGCCGACAAGCAGCCGACGGCCCGCCACCCCTGGGGGCGAATCGTCGACGACTCGCTCGTGCTCCATCAGAGCAGCCGCGAGGAGTTCACCTGCTGGGACATCGACGCGCGGCGGGCTCGATGGCGATTCGCCCAGTACCCGGGCCATTCCCCCCTGCCCGCGCTCACCCCCGGCAGGCGCCACGTCGCCATCCCCGACACGCGCCGCGTCCAGGTGTGCGACGTGGCCACCGGCGCCGTGCTCGTGTCGCTGCCGGTGGGCTCGGTGTCGGGCGTCTGCTTCGACGACACCGGCCGTCGCCTCGCGCTCGTCGAAGGGGGCTCGGTGCAGGTCCACGATCTGGGTGACACCGCCGCGCCGATCGATCTCTTCCGGGCGCACGGGTGCCACGCCAACACGACGGCGCTCGAGTGGCTCGGTGACGACACGCTCCTCGTGCAGTCGGCCGAGGGGCTCGGCGCCGTCGCCTGGTCGATCTCCAAGGGCCTCCCCGCCTGGCGTTACCAGTGGCAGCCGACGCAGTCGGGAGACTCGATCGACGACCTCGCCGAGCGCGTCGTCGGGGGCATGCTCGTCTGGGCCGCTCCGGTCGAGACGCCCGAGTCGCGCGACGAGGAGGGGAACGAGCCCGAGGGCGGCGTCGTGGCGGCGGTGGTCGCCGCGGCGGTGCCGGAAGGGGCGGTGGCCAAGGCGCTCGACGCGCTCCCGGAGGGGCTCACGGCACTGGTCGAGCCGGGCACCGTGATGGCCACGAAGGTGCCGGCGAGCCCCGAACACGACCGGATCCTGGCCGCCGTGGCGGCGACGTTCGAGCGGACGAAATGGATCTACGACGCCTCCTCGCCGGCGGTGGTCGAGGCGGCGAAGGTCTCCGACGGCACCGTCACCTACACCGACGCGGAGGGGCGCAAGCGTCCGCTCAGGCAGGTCACGCCGACGACGGCCCGGATGGCGGTGGTGATCCACGGCGTGACGGTGGTGGAGGCGCGGATCTCCTCCGACATCCCCGACGCGATCGTCCTCGGCGCGGGCCAGACCGACGCCGATCTCGCCGCCCGCCTGCCGCCGCCGCCGGTCGGCTGGTTCGACCGGGTGCGCCTGCCGGCGGTGCTCGTCGACGTCACCGAAGCCGACGGCCT
>CAWUOA010000593.1:0-2228 GCA_963923225.1 uncultured Planctomycetaceae bacterium | reverse complement strand
TAGGCCCGGTGTGATTCGAACACACGACCAAGGGATTATGAGTCCCCTGCTCTCACCGCTGAGCTACGGGCCCGGAGCCGCCATCATAGCCCTTCGCCGGCGGGGGAGGTGACTGGGCGGGCGAACGCGGGCCGGCAGGCGGCGGGGGCGGTGCCTGGCCTGGCTCGTCCGCGGCGCTCGTGTCGCGGGCCGCCGCCTCGCGCTCGGCGCGGAGCCGGTCGAGATGACGCTTCGCGTGCCCGAGCAGGACGCGCACCTCGGGGTGCATGCCCGCGAGCAGGAGCGCCAGCCCGCCGCCGAAGAGCCCCCATGCCAGACGCGACGGGGCGATGGACAGGAAGGCGAAGCCGAGCGTGCCGAGGAACGCACCGGCCGTGGCCACCAGATGCCGCGGCCGGGCCCGCTCCCACAGCCGGTCGACGTCGGCGATCCGCCGTGAAAGCCCGAGCCTCCTCGCCCGCGCCGCCGGGGCGAGCGGATGGGCCTCCGGATGCAGCGCCGCGTCGAGCAGGTCGTGCATCCGCCGGGTGACGGCGCTGCCGCAGAGCCATTCGAGCGAGCCGGCCGGGATCCAGTCGGCCATCCCCTCCGACCAGACCATGTCGGTGGGCCCGAGCCAGCCGGCGCGGACCAGATCGACCAGTCGCTCGCGCGGCACCGGCCCCTCGCGGCGGCCGTCGCGCGTGTACCACCAACGTTCGGTCACGCCTGCTCCTCGCCGCGTCGGTCCGCCGGAGGCTCCTGGAGTATCATGACACAGGATGGGACCGATTTCGTGCTCGGGGGTGACATGACCGACATTGCCGCGGAGAGCGACCGGGAAGCGGGCTGGCGGATGCCCGATCCCGCGAAGCTGTGGGATTCGCTCGGCGGCAGCATCGACGCCTTCGTCACGGTCATCGATCCCGAATGCCGGGTGCGGGCCGTCAACCACGTCGCCGACGGGTTCGATGCGGCGGCGGTGCTCGGCCGCAGCGCCTTCGACTTCATCCATCCCGACGACCGCGAACGGGTGCGAGCCGAATACGCGCGGATGTTCGCCACGGGATCGGCGATCGCGATCGACATGCGGGTGGTCGACGACCGGGGGGGAACCGTCCCCTACTCCGTCCGCGCGGCCCCGGTGATCGAGGGAGGCCGGGCGGTCGCTGCCGTGGTCACCTCGCACGACCAGCGTGCGCTGCTGGCCAGCGAAGCCTCGCTCCAGGCCGAGCGCACCGCCCTCCGCGGGCTCCTCGAGACGCTCGAGCGGGAGCGCCGCCTGATCTCCTGCGAGATCCACGACGGTCTCGCCCAGTACGTGACCAGCGCCGCGATGCTCATCGACGCCTGCACGCACGCCCTCGATTCGGGCGAACCTGGGGCTGGGGCACTGCGCCGCGACCTCGCCGAGGCGCGCCGCGGCGTGGGGGCGGCGATCGACGAGGCCCGGCGGCTGATCAACGGCCTGCGGCCACCGATGCTCGACGAGCTCGGCATCCTCGCCGCTGTCGAGTCGCTGGTGATGGAAGGCGCCGGTGCCTGGAGCGAGATCGAGTACCGTCGGCCCGAGTCGTTTCCGCCGATCGGCACCGACCTGGCGACCGCGATCTTCCGCATCGTGCAGGAGTCGCTCTCCAACGTCCGCAAGCATTCGCGGGGAGCGAAGGTGACCGTGACGCTCGCGCCCGTCGGCCCGGAGGAGAGGACGGTCTCGGTGGAAGTCGTCGACGACGGGGTCGGATTCGATCCCGCTTCGGTCGCCGCCGGAGGCTTCGGTCTGGAGGGCATTCGCCGCCGAGCCCGTCATTTCGGCGCGGAGGCCTGCATCGAGAGCGCCCCGGGGAAGGGGACTCGCATCGCGGTCGTCTTCCCCGTCGCGGAGGCGACGGGTTGAGCGGACGGGAGTGCCGCGGCCTCAGGGCTGGACGGTGCCGCTCACCTTGACCTGCAATCGGCCGACGCACTTCGCGTTCGGCGGCACGTTGACCTTGAGATAGAGCACGCCGTCGCGCTCCGCCGGCCGCTCGAACGACGAGCCGACGAGGAACGGCTTGGGGGGCTTCTCGTTGCCGCCGTTGCCGCCGGCGGGGATGACCGCCCCCATCACGGCGCCGAAGGGGACGTGGGCGAGGAGGTCCTTCTCGGGATTGTCGCCGGTGAGGCCGTCGGGGCCGGAGCTGGTCGGGGCGGAGGTGATCTTGTAGTCGCCGGCGACCTTGATGCGGATCGTGCGGTCCTTCTGGACC
>CAWUOA010000592.1:0-2231 GCA_963923225.1 uncultured Planctomycetaceae bacterium | reverse complement strand
CGATCGCCCGCCATCCCGCACGCGCGTTCCCCCCATGACGACCGCCACTCCCGCCGCCGACGAGACCCCCGCCGCGCTTTCCGCCGCCTGCCGGCGGATGGCCGAACAGGCCCGCGCCGCGGCCATCGACCTGGCCGGCGCCGACGCCGCGAGCAAGCGCGAGGCGCTTCGCCGTGCGGCCGCCGAGATCCGTGCCGGCGCGGCGGCGATCCTCGAGGCCAATCGGGCCGACATCGAGGCCTCGGCCGGCACGGGACTCACCGCCGCGGCCTACGAACGGCTCCTCCTCGACGACAAGCGCGTGGAGGGGATCGCCGCGGGGATCGAGGCGGTGGCCCGTCTGGCCGATCCGGTGGGAGAGATCCTCGAGGAGTCGACGCGCCCCAACGGCCTGGTCGTGCGGAAGGTGCGCGTCCCGCTGGGGGTGATCTTCTTCATCTACGAATCGCGGCCGAACGTCACCGCCGACGCCGCAGCGGTGGCGCTCGCCGCCGGCAATTGCGTCATCCTCCGTGGCGGCAAGGAGGCGGCGCGGTCGAGCCGGGCCCTCGTGGAGTGCGTGCGCCGCGGGATCGCCGCCGCCGGCCTGCCGGTCGACGCGGTGCAGCTGGTCGACACCTCCGACCGGGCCGCGGTGGGGGAGTTCCTCCGCATGGACGACCTCGTCGATCTCGTCATCCCACGCGGCGGCGAGCAGCTCATCCGCCGGGTCTGCGCCGAGGCGCGGATGCCGGTGCTCAAGCATTTCACCGGCAACTGCCACGTCTACGTCGACCGGGCCGCCGACCTCGCCATGGCCCGCGACATCGTGGTCAACTCCAAGTGCCAGCGGATGGGGGTCTGCAACGCCGCCGAGTCGCTCGTCGTCCACCGCGACGTGGCGGACCTGTTCCTCCCGGCCGTCGGCGCGGCGCTTCTGGAGCGGGGCGTCGAGATCGTCGGCGACGCCGCCACGCGCCGGCTCGTCCCCGCGGCGGGCGCCGCGTCCGACGCCGACTACGCCGCCGAGTTCCTCGGACCGAAGATCTCGGTGGCGGTCGTCGGCACCCTCGACGAGGCGATCGCGCACGTCAACCGCTTCGGCTCGCGCCACACCGACGCCATCGTCACCGCCGATCCGGCCGCCGCGGATCGCTTCGCGGCGCGCGTCGACACGGCCGTGGCCGTGGTCAACGCCAGCACCCGCTTCAACGACGGCGGCGAGCTCGGCCTCGGCGCCGAGATCGGCATCTCCACCGACAAGCTCCATGCCCGCGGACCGTGCGGCACGCGGGAATTGACCACCTACAAGTACGTCGTCACCGGCACCGGGCAGACGCGCGGCTAGGAAGCCGCAAAGACGCCCCCGAAGGACCAGTCATGCGCCACTTTCTCCCGTTCCTCTCCGTCCTCACCCTCCTCGCCGCCATGCCATCCCCCGCCCGTCCCGACGACGCTGCCGTCCCCACGAAGGCGGTCGCCGACATGCCCGCCGACCCCTGGGAGTGGCTCGAGGAGGTGACCGGCGAGAAGGCCCTCGACTGGGTCAAGGCGCGGAACGAGAAGGTGAAGTCGACGCTCGCCTCGAACGACGCCTTCCGCGCCCTCGAGGGACGGATCCTCTCGATCCTCGATTCCAAGGACCGGATCCCGATGCCGGGGAAGATCGGCAAGCACTTCTACAACTTCTGGCGCGACGCCAAGAACCCCAAGGGTGTGTGGCGGCGGACGACGCTCGAGGAGTACCGCAAGCCGCAGCCGGCGTGGGAGACGGTCATCGACCTCGACGCCCTGGCGGCCGCGGAGAAGGAGAACTGGGTGTGGCACGGCGCCACGGTGCTCGCGCCCCAGGACCGTCTGTGCCTGGTGGAGCTCTCCCGCGGCGGCGCCGACGCCGAGGTGATCCGCGAGTTCGACCTGGAGAAGAAGGCGTTCGTGGAGGGGGGCTTCGCGCTGCCGGAGGCCAAGAGCCGGGTCGCGTGGCGCGACGCCGACAGCCTGCTCGTGGGCACCGATTTCGGCGCCGGCTCGATGACCTCCTCGGGCTATCCGCGGACGGTGCGCGTGTGGAAGCGCGGCACCGCGCTCGAGTCCGCGGAGTTGGCCTACGAGGGAGCCGACGACGACATGAGCGTCGGCGCCTTCAAGGACCTGACCCCCGGCTTCGAGCGGGAGTTCTACGTCCGTCAGAAGACGTTCTGGACCAACGACATGTTCGAGCGCCGCGACGGCAAGCTCGTGCAGGTGCCGAA
>CAWUOA010000591.1:0-2231 GCA_963923225.1 uncultured Planctomycetaceae bacterium | reverse complement strand
GCCCATCAGCTTCGCCGTGGCCCAGATCCGCTTGTCGCGGTTGGCGGTCTTGACGTCGATGTAGTCGAGCTCGCGCTGGCCGACCTCGTAGTTGGTCTGGTCGTCGACGAACTTGAGCCAGGCGCGGCCGCCGTAGGTCGAGTAGCCGTCGGTGACGCGGTAGCGGTTGAACCAGAAGAAGTTCTTGTCGGCCACCGCCCTGCGGAGCCGCTCGAGCGCCTTCTCGTCGCGCTTGGGCGGGGCGCCGAAGAGGGCCTCGTCGATGATCCGGGAGATCTCGCGGTCGCCGCGGGCGTTGGGGTGGATGCCGTCGGTGGTGAGCGGCTCGACGATTCGCGCCTCGGCCTCGCGCGTGGGGGTGTAGAGGTCGACGTAGGTCACCCCGGCGGCCCGGCAGACCTCCTCCATCGCCTTGGAGTAGAGCGCGATGTTGGCGTTGTGGGCCTTGCCGTCGGGCCAGTGGGCCCGGCCGAGATCCTCGTGGGCGATCGGCGAGAACATCACCACGCGCGGGGCGGAGACGCCGTTGTATTTCTGGCCGAGCGTGTGCGAGAGGAACTTCTCCACCTCCGCCTTGAAGGCGGGCAGCCCCTCGGGGCCGGCGTGGGATTCGTTCGAGCCGAAGAAGGCGAAGACCACGTCGGCGCGGGTGTTGGCCAGTTCGAAGCGGTTCTCGCGGACGAAGTCCTTCGTCTTGAGCGCGCCCGGATTGGGGATCGGGGCGGCGCCAGCGAGCCACTGGTCGGGCGTGCCGAAGTCGGCCGAGCGGAGGCGCTTGGCCGGGTCGATCTCGTCGCCGTCGTAGGCGAGGTTGCGGATCACGAGGCGGTGGTCGGGGAAGCGGGCGTGGAGGAGGGTCTCGAGCCAGCCGGAGTGCTGCATGGCGTCGGCCACGCCGCCGCCGAGGATGCAGACATGGTCCCCTTCGCGGAGCTCGAGCCGCCCGGCGGCCCGGGCGGGGAGGGCGACGAGCGCTCCGGCCACGAGGGCCAGGACTGCGAGCGTCGTGCGGGCGGCGGACGGGAGCGGACGAACGTTGGACTGCGGGCGCATCGAAACTCCTCCGGCGGTCGGACAGGCGCGCGGGGAGACGCGCCGGGAATCCTCCCGGCGCGGCGAAACTCCCCGCACCCGGACCGGCCAGTATAGCGGAGGGCGGCGTCCCGCCGTCAGCCGACGAAGAGGCCGAAGCGATTCGTCTTCGCCACGCCCGGCGGCGTGAACGAGTCGATCGTCTGCCAGCCGGCGAAGGCGAATACTTTGACGAGCGGATCGTCGCCGACACCGGAGGAGACGATCACGGTGCCCGCCCGCGCCGCCACGCGCACTCCGGCGGTGAATCCACTGCCGAGCACCAGCGGCGTTCCGAGCGGCTTGCCGCTGTTGCCGTCGTACACGCGCACCGCGGGAGCGGTGCTCGATCCGGTGACGATGTCGGCCTTGCCGTCGCCGTTCATGTCGGCCGCGGCGACGAAGATCCCCTCCGGCTGCGGGCCCGAGGCCGCGGTGACCGTGATCGACCGCAGGAGCGTGTCGGCGACCGGCGCCTGGGCCACCAGCAGCCGTCCGCTGAAGACGTTCACCACCGGGGCGGTACCCTTGCCGGGGGAGGTGATGACATCGGCATAGCCGTCGCCGTCGGTGTCCCCCGCGGCCACGCGGACCCCTGCCGTGACGCCGGCGGCGTAGGGCGAGAACTCCCGCAGAAGGTTGCCACGTCGACCGTCGAAGATCCTCACCAACGTCGGCCCACCGGCGCCGGTGGTGACGATGACGTCCGCGTAGCCGTCGCGATTGACGTCGCCGGCCGCCACGAACACGCCGCGTTTCGAGAGGTCGAGCCCCTCGAAGGGGACCGCCTGCCAGATGACCGCGTTGGTGCGGCCGTCGACGACGAGGACCTGGGCCGCGGTGCCCGCAGCCGTGCCGTACACGGTGTCGGCGACCCCATCGGCGTTGACGTCGCCGGCGGCCACGTGCCACTCCCCTTTGAACGCCGGCAGGAGGGTGGCGGGGGTGTTCCGCACGGTCTGGCGGGTGCCGCGGTACTCGAGCACGGAGCTGGCGAGCTCGCCGGTGCCGGTGACGGCGAACGACGCGGCACTGACCGCGGAGCTGGCCAGGCCGGTGAGGGGGAAGTCGAGCGCGTAGACGTGGCTGGGCAGCGGGGCGACGTCGTCGGTGCGGAAGCGGGTCTGCATGTCGGCGCCGCCGGTCCCTCCGAGGAACAC
>CAWUOA010000590.1:0-2241 GCA_963923225.1 uncultured Planctomycetaceae bacterium | reverse complement strand
GAAGATCTCGATCGCCATCAGGATCGGAGCGACGGCGGGGGCCACCCAAAATGCCCGCCACAGTCGCCGGGTGCTCGGCTGGCGGCTCTTTTCGTACTCGCCGGAGAGGACTCTCGGATCCCCGATCCCCCCTTCCGCTGCCGAGAAGGCCTCGGCGGGGGACGCTCCGTCGCGCGTGAGCGCCTCGAACGCCTCGAGGAGATGCGACTCCAGTTCGTCGAGTTCGTCGCGACCGAGAGCGCCGTGTCGGGACACCGATCGTCGCCAACGGCGAAGCTCGCGGTTCAGGTCGAACATGGCACGTCCCTCCAGAGCTTCGAGAGCACCCGATGGGTGAGTTGCCACTGCGACCGCTGCTCTTCGAGCGCTTTCAGGCCCGGTTTCTTGATCCGGTAGTAGCGTCGCCTCTTGCCCGACTCGCCGACCCGCCAGTCGGACTCGACGAGCCCCTGGCTCTCGAGCCGCCGCAGAACCGGATAGAGCATCCCGTCGGTCCACTCGATCTGTCGATCCGAGAGGTCCCTGATCTCCTGGATGATCGCGTAGCCGTAGCTCTCGCCGCGGCCGAGCACCGAGAGGATCATCGGTGTCGCGGAGGCGGCGACGAGCTCCTTGGACAGCGGCATCGACCATCTCCTTCGGCTGGCGGGACGCCGTCATCTTACGTAGCACTGCTATGCATGGCAAGCGGACGCCCGCGCCGACGCGCTGTGGAATCGCCGCCCACTCGACTATCCTGATGCCGCCTCGACCGAGGCGCCCGCGAGTGCCGGGGGAACGTGAAGCAACCAGGAGGAGGTTCTGGCATGGACAGGCGATCGACGGCGGCGGCGGTGCGGGCGGGGCTCGTGGTGATGTTCGCCGCCATGGCACCGGTGGGGCCGGTGCCGGTTTTCGCCGGCGAGGCGACGCTCTACCGCGACACCTGGGGCGTGCCGCACGTCTATGCCGACACCGAGGCGGCGGGCTATTACGCCATGGGCTACGCCCAGGCCGAGGACCGGCTCGAGGACATCTACCTCGCGATCCGCGAGGCGACCGGCCGGATGGCGGAGGTGAAGGGGAAAGCCGCGCTCGAGAACGATTACCTGATGCGCCTCTTCCACAACGACACGCTCCACGCCAAGTATCTCGAGACGGCCCCGAAGCACGTGCAGGACGCGATCCGCGGATTCGCGGCCGGCGTGCGGGCCTACGCCGCCGAGCATCCCGACGAGGCGGCCGACGTGAAGCTCGAGGTCGCCGACTGGCATCCCCTGGCGGTGGGCCGGGCGATGATCCTCCGCTGGCCGATCGGCACGATGATGGGCGACCTGCGCAACTCGCCCGAGCCGGTGAAGCCGGCGATGGGCTCGAACCAGTGGGCCGTCGCCCCCTCGCGCTCGGCCGACGGCCGGGCGATCCTCCTCTCCGACCCGCACCTCACGTGGGAGGGGCTCGCCGTCCTCTACGAATCAAGGCTCCACGCCGGCTCCATGCACACCTGCGGCTACTCGCTCGTCGGCACGCCGATGATGGCCATCGGACACAACGAGCGCACCGGGTGGGCCCTGACCACCGGCGGCCCCGACACCTCCGACGTCTACCGGATCGAGATCCGCAACCAGCCCCGCCTCGAATACCTCTACGACGGCGTCTGGAAGCCGATGCGCGAGGGGGAGTTCACCTTCAAGGTCAAGGATGCCGAGCCCGTGCGGGCGACCTTTCGCTACACGCACCTGGGCCCCGTGATCAGCGGCATCGATCTGGAGAAGAAGGTGGCCTACGTCGGCGCGAGCCCCTACACCGAGCAGGTGGGGCTCTACGACCAGTTCTACGCCATGGGGATGGCGAAAGACGTCGGCGAACTCAACGCCGCCCTCGAGCGGCACCAGTACAACGAGCAGAACGTGATGAGCGCCGACTGCGACGGCAACATCTCCTACGTCCGCAACGGTGCGACGCCCGTGCGTCCCGACGGCTACGACTTCAAGCGGCCGGTCGACGGCACGACGAGCAAGACCGCCTGGACGAAGCTCCACCCCCAGTCTGAGCTCGTGAAGATCGTCAATCCCGCCCAGGGCTACATGCAGAACTGCAACATCAGCCCGGCGAACATGATGGTCGACTCGCCGCTGCAGCCGGAGAAGTATCCCAAGCACGTCTACAACACCACCTGGGACCAGAACAACCCACGCGGCCGGCGGACGATCGAATTGCTCCACAACGACGCCTCGGTGACCCCCGAGGAGGCGAAGAGCT
>CAWUOA010000589.1:0-2242 GCA_963923225.1 uncultured Planctomycetaceae bacterium | reverse complement strand
GGCCGGCTTCGTCGTCGTTGATGAACACGCTCGCCGTGATGTGCATGGCGTTGACCAGGCACAAGCCCTCCTGGACGCCCGACGCGGCCACCACGGCCGTCACCTCGGGGGTGATGTTGCGGAAGCCCATCCGTTCGGGGAGTTCGAAGGAAAGGTGTTCGGTGCGGGACTTCATGCGTTCCTCCGGTGCCGGTGGGCCGCGGTGAGTCGATGTGGGTGGTCGGCGGCCCCGGGAGAAGGGTACCGTACGGGCGATCCGCCCGGTCCGGGCGGCGCGGGAAAGACGACATGTACGATCTGATCGGCGACATCCACGGCCATGCCGGTGCCCTCGAGCGCCTGCTCGCCGCACTCGGCTACGAGGCGCACCGCGGAGCCTGGCGGCATCCCGACCGACGCGTGGTGTTCCTCGGCGACTTCATCGATCGGGGGCCGCGGATCGCGGACGTGCTCGGCATCGTTCGCGGCATGGTCGACGCCGGGGCGGCGCTGGCCGTGATGGGCAATCACGAGCTCAACGCCCTCGCCTTCCACACCCCCGACCCCGCCGCGCCGGGGGAGTTCCTGCGCCGGCGGGTCACCAAGAACGTCCGGCAGTTCGCCGAGACGGCGCGGCAGCTCCCGCCGGGCGAGCTCGCCTCCGCGCTCGCCTGGTTCCGCACGCTCCCCCTGTGGCTCGATCTGGGGGACCTCCGCGCGGTCCACGCCTGCTGGGATCCCGCCTGCATCGCGAGCATCGCGGGCGACCCCACGACCGGATCGCGGATCGACGACCCGTTCCTCGCCGAGGCCTGCGCGCCGCGCGGCCGCCTCTTCGAGCCGGTGGAGGCGGTGCTCAAGGGGAAGGAGGCCCGCCTTCCCCCCGGCGTCACCTTTCGTGACAAGGACGGTCACGATCGTTCGAAGACGCGCGTCCGCTGGTACGACTCTCCCGAAGGGCACACCTTTCGCAGCTACGCCCTCGCGACCGAACCGATCGACTCCGACGCGCCGCTGCCCCCCGCCGTGATCGCCTCGGCGGTGCCCTATCCGGAGGACGCCGTGCCGGTCTTCGTGGGGCACTACTGGCTCTCCGGAGAGGCCCCGCGGCTACTCCGCGCCAACGTCGCCTGCCTCGACTGGTCGGTGGCGAAGGGGGGATTCCTCTGCGCGTACCGGTGGGACGGCGAGCGGACCCTCGACGAGCGCAGGTTCGTCACGGCGCGGCCGTGAGGGCCGCCGAGGATCCTGAAAGGAGCCCGTGGGGCCCTCGGCTCGGCGGCCAGGGCCCCTGATCGCCATCTGCTACCATCGGGGGGGCGGCCGGACCGGTGCCTTGCCGGCGCACGCTCCACGGAGAAGGGGTTCCCCCTGCATCCCGATGTCGATCGAGGTCCGATTCCGTTCCGGTGCCGCGGCCGTCATCGGCGTGGCTGCCATGGTCGCCGGCGTCGTCGGCGGGAGCGTCTCGTCGCCATGGTGGTGGGCGCTGGTGCCGATCGGCGTGGTGCAGCTGCTGCGCCTGGAACGCAACCCCGCCTGGACGCGGCTCGCCGCGCTGAAACGCGGAGGCCTCGCCGTCGTCTCGGGCGACCGGCGGTTCTTCGCCGTCTCCGGCGGGCGGATCTACGACGGCGCGATCGTCGTGCCGCACGTCGCGGCGCTCGAACGGCATGCGGAGGAACCTGACGGGGAGGCCGCCGAAGCGGGATCACGGCCGCCGGCGAAGGCCAGGGAGTGGCGCTGCCTGCGCCTCGCCGACGTCGACCGGATCGAGTCGACGACCGGCGAGAAGACCGTCCGCGTGATCCTTCCCGACAGGGTGGAGGAGTTCGGCTTCCGCACCCCGCCCGAAAGGGACGCGGCGCTCGAGCTGCTCCGCGCGGCCCGGCGGTGGAGCGTCGCGGAGACGCCGCGCCGCGAGTTCGTCGTCAACGCGCTGGCGTGGATCGTCTGTCTCCCGTTCGTCCTCTTCACCGGGGCCGTCGTCCTCGTGACGCTGGGTGCGATTCCGGCGGCCTGGCTGCCGCTCGCCGACTTCGCCGACGCCCGCAAGGTGCGCGGGAAGGGGCGGGTGCTGGCCGTGTTGTGGGCGGCGGCGAGCCAGGGCTACCTGTTCGTCGCCGACCGGCTTCCTCCGCCCGCCGTCGCGGCCTTGGCCGGCCTCGCCTGTGCAGCGTCGGCCGCGCTGCTCTACGCCTCGCAGTGGACCACCGTCACCACCTCGACATGGACGCCCACGGGCCAGGCGGAACGGAGCGAC
>CAWUOA010000588.1:0-2247 GCA_963923225.1 uncultured Planctomycetaceae bacterium | reverse complement strand
GAAATAGGCGATCTGCGAGCCCTCGCCGTCCTCGTCCTCCGAAAGGAGCGTGAACCTGGGACCGGCGGCGGCGGCGGAATGGAGATCGCGGGCGTCGAGCGCGGTGCCCCCGCCGGCGAAGTCGACCAGGGGCACCGACTGCGGGGCGTCGCGCCACAGCAGCAGCGCCTCGACGCGGACCGCGGACCAGGAGGGATACTTCCCCTCCTCCTTCTGCTCGGTGCCCTCGAGCGCCTCGCCCGGCACCCAGGGGACCACGGAGGTCGTCTCCGTGGCGTCCGGCACCGGCGCGTCGGCGGCGCTCGTCGCCGCGGGCCGCGCCTCCTCGGCGAGCGGCGGCAGTGCGAGGACCTCGTCTCCGCGGGTTCCAGCACCGTGCCACGACACGATCGACAGCGCGAACACCGACAGGAGGAGACGGAAGCGGACCATGGGACGACATGCCTCATCGGGGGGGTGAGCGGCACGATGCTGCTATCGGCCCCGGTGCGGCGCCGCTTGAGCCGCCCGCTCGACTTCTGGGCCGGTGCCCCGGCACGGGGAGCGGGGCAAACGGGGCACCGCCTGCTATCGTGGCGGCGCCGGTGCCCCGCTGCCTTCATCCCCCTCCGAGGCCTCCGTTCCCATGCCCCCCACGGCCCCCACTTCCGCGCGCGCCCCGCGTCCCGAGATTCCCGCCGTGGGCCTCGGCCTGTGGAAGATCGAGCGCGACCGCACCGCGGTGCTCGTCGAGGAGGCGATCCGCCTCGGCTACCGCCACCTCGATTCGGCCTGCGATTACGGCAACGAAAAAGAGGCCGGGGAGGGGATCCGCCGGGCGCTCGCGGCGGGCGTGTGCCGGCGCGACGAGCTGTGGGTGACGTCGAAGCTCTGGAACACCTACCACGACCCGCGCCACGTCCGGCCGGCGCTCGAGCGCACCCTCCGCGACCTCGGCCTGGAGCGGCTCGACCTGTACCTCGTCCACTTCCCGATCGCGCTGGAGTTCGTTCCCTTCGAGGAGCGCTATCCGCCGGGATGGCTCCCGGGCTCGGGAGGCCCCGACGCGCGGATGACACTCGCTCGGGTGCCGCTCTCGGAAACGTGGGGCGCGATGGAGGACCTCGTGGCCGCGGGCCTCGTCTCCCGGATCGGGGTCTGCAATTACGGCACGTCGCTGCTCCGCGACCTCCTCGCCACGGCCCGGATCGCCCCGGACGTGCTCCAGGTGGAAATGCACCCCCTCCTGTCCCAGGAGAAGCTCCTCCGCTTCTGCCGCGAGAGCGGGATCGCGGTCACGGCCTTCTCCCCGCTCGGTGCGCCGTCGTACGTGCCGCTGGGGATGGCCCGGCCGGAGGAGTCGCTCCTCGAGCATCCCCTGATCGTCGATACGGCCCGCCTGGTGGGGCGCACCCCCGCCCAGGTGCTCCTGCGATGGGGGGTGCAGCGGGGCACCTCCGTGATCCCCAAGACCTCGAGGCCCGAGCGCCTCGCCGAAAACCTCCGCCTCGGCGACTTCACGCTTCCGGACGACCGCATGGCGGCGATTTCCGCACTCGACCGGCACTGCCGGTTCAACGACCCCGGCGTGTTCTGCGAAAAAGCCTTCGGGACCTTCTGCCCCATTTACGAGTAGGCCGGGGAGGAGGCCTGGCCGGCAGGTGCCACCCCGCGATTCGAAGGGGTCGGCGGCGTCCTCCGGGAGGCCGGAGCGGACGGCGTGGATCCGGGGCGTGGGAGCCGAACGCTGGTTGCAACAACCTTTCCCCCCACTCCCCGAGCGGTTCCGGCGCACCCTTTCTTCCTTGCGGTCCGCCGACGGCGGCCCTATGCTAAAAATGTCGGGGGGTCTTTCCAGAAAATGCCGATTCCAGGATCGGGGGGTGATCACGCGCGGCCCGGGGTCCGTATCAAGTCCGTACCCGCCCGGCACCCGAGCGTCGGTCTCCTTCCGTCTCTTCGCTCTCTCGTCGATTTCTCATTCCGATTCGTTCCGCCCGTTCGGGCACCGAGGAGTTTCCCATGTCCCATTCCCGTTCGTTCGCCACGAGGAAGGCCGGCTTCACGCTGGTCGAGCTCCTCGTGGTCATCGCCATCATCGGCACGCTCGTCGGGCTCCTGCTGCCGGCCGTGCAGGCCGCGCGTGAGGCCGCCCGTCGCAGCTCGTGTGGCAACAACCTCAAGCAGTGCGGCCTCGCCTTCGTGAATCACGAAGGGGCGAAGAAGTACCTGCCGGTCGCCGAGAGCCGCTTCTCGACCACCGAATAC
>CAWUOA010000587.1:0-2253 GCA_963923225.1 uncultured Planctomycetaceae bacterium | reverse complement strand
GGGTCCGGAGCCGCGAAGCCGGCGAAGTGACGCTCGGACCGCCAGAGGCCGATCGCCCCCGCGGCACACGGCCGCGGGGGCCCGACGACAACGCAGGAGGTGGGCAGGCCGATGGATGACGCAGCCGGCGACGTTTCGAGAGTCAGGCCGCTCGACGCGATCGAGCGGCGCGTCCTCGGCGTACTCATCGAGAAGGCGAAGACCACCCCCGACGCCTATCCACTCTCCCTCGCCGGGATCGTCACCGGCTCGAATCAGAAGAACAACCGCGACCCGCTGATGACGGTCGACGAGGATCAGGTCGGGCGGGCGCTCGAGAGCCTGCGCGAGGCGGGGGTGGTGACCGAGATCTTCGGCAGCGGCCGCGTCCCCCGCTACCGCCACCACGCCTACGAGTGGTTCGGAAACGTCGGCAAGGAAGATCTGGCGATCCTCGCCGAGCTCCTCCTCCGCGGCGAGCAGAGCGAGGGGGATCTCCGCGGCCGGGCCAGCCGGATGGACCCGATCCCCGACCTCGGCTTCCTCCGCACCCGTCTCGACGACCTCGCCGCGCGGGGCCTCGTCGTCTGGCTCTCCCCGCCGGGCCGCGGCCGCATCCTCACCCACGGCATGCTCCCCGAGGAAAAGCTCGAGAAGGTGCGGGCCAAGGTGGGCGCGGTGATCGCAGCCCAGCCGACGACACCGCCGGCGTCCGAGACCGACGCCGCAGCCGGGGAGCAGGAAGCCGCGTCGACTGCCGCCTCCCATCCTTCCGCACCGCGGCCCGGCCCCGATCGGGCCCCCGCCCCGGCCGCCGTGATCCAAGCGCTCGTGTCGAAGATCGAATCGCTCGAGGCCGACGTCGCGGCGCTGCGTCGGCGGCTCGACGCGCTCGAGGCGGCGCTCGGCAGCTGACCTGCCGCGTGCCGATCGTTCCCCGTTCCGTCGCCCTCCCTGGAGAGATCCCATGCGGCGATCCGCCCGCTGCCTGCTCATGCTCGCCCTGCTCTCTGGGTCCCTCCCCACGGCCCGTGCCGACGACTGGGCCCACTGGCGCGGACCGCTGGGCAACGGCGTCGCCCCCGACGCCCGGCCGCCGCTCGGGTTCGGCGCCGATTCGCACGTCCGCTGGAAGACGGAGATCCCGGGGCGTGGATCGTCCTCCCCGGTCGTCCAGGGGGATCGGGTGTTCGTGACCACCGCCGTCCCCTCGGCGGACGACCCCGACACGTTCGACTTCCGCCTCCTTTGCCTCGACCGGGCCACCGGCAAGGAGCGCTGGTCGCGCACCGCCGTGACCGCCAAGCCCCACGAGGGAACCCACCAGACCAACGGCTTCGCCTCCGCCTCCCCCTGCACCGACGGCAGGCACGTGTGGGCCCACTTCGGCTCGCGCGGCCTCTTCTGCTTCACCATCGACGGCGAGCCGGTGTGGAACCGCGACTTCGGCGACATGCACGTCCGCAACGGCTTCGGCGAGGGGAGCTCGCCCACCGTCCACGGCGACGTGATCCTCGTCCCCTGGGACCACGAGGGTCCGTCGGCCCTGTTCTGCCTCGACGCGCGCACTGGGAAGACGATCTGGGAGACGCCCCGCGACGAGCCGACCGGCTGGTGCACGCCGCTGGTGGCCCGCGACCGCTCGGGCCGCGAGCAGGTGATCATGAACGGCCAGACCGCCGCCCGGGGCTACGACCTGGCCACGGGGAAGGAGCTGTGGCGCTGCGCCGGGCAGACGCAGCGCCCCTGTGCCTCGGCGGTCGCGTCCGACGGCACGGCCTGGGTGGGGAGCGGCTTCCGCGGGGCGTTCCTCGCCGCCTTCGACCTCGCCGGCAGCGGCGACCTCGAAGGGGGGAAGTCGGTGCTCTGGACGCACGCCCGCAACACCCCCGACGTCGCCTCGCCGCTGCTCTCGCGGGGGCGGATCTGGTTCTACAAGGACAAGTCGGGCCTTCTCACCTGCCTCGACGCGGCGACGGGCAAGCCGCTCTTCGAAACGGCGCGACTCGAGGGACTCAACGCCACCTACGCCTCGCCGATCGCCGCCGCCGGACGTGTCTATCTCACCGACCGGCGCGGCACCATCGTCGTCGTCGCCGACGCCCCGGCGCTCGAGATCCTCGCGACCAACTCCGTCGGCGAAGGGGTCGATGCCACGCCGGCCGCCGCCGGCGACGCGCTGTTCGTCCGCGGGGAGCGGCATCTGTTCTGTTTCGCCGACGACGCGACGCCATGAAAAAACCCGCCGTCGCTGCCGCGACGGCGGGTCGGGGT
>CAWUOA010000586.1:0-2265 GCA_963923225.1 uncultured Planctomycetaceae bacterium | reverse complement strand
GGCAGGGAAGGTCATGGCCAGGCCGGTGCGCGTGATCCCCCGGCCCAGCGCCCGCCAGGTGTCGCCGAGCGGCACGTCGACCCGCGCGAGGTCCTGGAGCGCCGCCGCGTACACCAGCCCGCACCACTGCACCGGCTGGCCGATCCAGAGGGGCGCTTCCCAATTGGTCGCGCCGAGGACACCGATCGTCGCGTACCGGCCGACGCGCGATCCGGGGATCGGGTCGCGGAGGTAGACCAGCGGCACCCCCGACCAGGCCCACGCCCGCGCCTGCTCGAGGCGGCGCGGATGGCCGTCGAGGAGCAGCCCGAGGAGGTGGCAGCGCGCCATCCGCGCCGCGGCGAGGATGTCGGGAGTGTGGAGCGGCATCTCCCAGCCCTGCGCCCCGCGCGGCACCGAGCCCGGGGGGGAGGCGCGGGACACCAGATCGAGCGCGGCGAGGCACTCGCGGATCGTCGCCTCGTCGCCGGAGAGCACGGCGGCGTCGAGCATCGTCTCGGCGGCGATCGCCGTCACGCCGTTGGGGTCGGCGTCGCCGAGGGTCGAGCCGTAGTCGACCTTCCCCGGCACGTACGGCACCCGCCCCCCGCCGGCGACGATCTCCTCCGCGATCCGCCGGGCCCTCCCGTCGGCCGCGATCACCCCCTTCTCCAGGCCGTCGGCGTCGCCGCGTACCAGGAGGGGGAGGCTCGGCCGGACGACGTGCCCCACGCCGCCGGTCGCTTCCGGTGGAAGCGCCGCGAACGTCGCGGTCGCCGAATCGCGTAGGCGCGCCGCGAGCGCCGCGTCGGCGCAGTGCGCGGCCAGCCACAGCATGCAGGCCGGCGCGTCGGCGGCGGGCTGCGGCCCGAAGGCGCCGGGCCACACCGCATGGCGGACGCGGATGCCGTCGCGCGCGGCGGAGTCGAGCCAGCCGTGGGCCAGGAGCCGGCAGGCGGCGTCGAGGCCGCCGTCGAACGCCGGCGGCTCCGGCAAGCCCCCCGCGCGGACGCGGTCGGCGACCGCGCGGAGGACGGTGTCGCCGAATCCTCCGCGGAGCGTGACGGCCAGGCGGAGCGTCGTGCCCGGCTCGATGACCGTTCCGTGGTGGACGGCGAGCTCCCCCGGGAAACGGGCCGGAAGCGCCCCGCCGCCCGCGGCCGGCGCCCAGAACCCAAACAGGTGGCCCCCCGACGCGAAGATCCGGTCGGGGCTGTCGAACACCGGCCCGGCTGGGGCGCCCGGGGCCTCGAGATCGACCGCCAGCCAGCGCTTCTCCGCGGCCAGCACCATCGTCGGGAAGCAGACGTCGAGCGGGTCGGGAAGGCGCCGGTTGGCGGCCGGGCCGCGGATCTCCCGCTCGCTCGACGAGGGCTCGTCGGCGAGATACTCGACGCCGGGAAGCAGGGCCTGCGACTTGTGCGTGCCGAACGATCCGAGCCCCGCCAGGAGCGTGAGCCACGGGAGGTGAACCACCTCGCGGCGCCGGTCGACCGACACGGTGGTCTCGATGCGCACGCCCCGCTCGACGCCCTCGATCGAGCGCGTGAGCGTCCAGATCGCGGCGTCGGCCGGGTCTCCCGGCTCGCGCACCGTCGCCGCCACCTCGAAGCCCTCCGGCGACGCGGTCGTCGTCACGCTCACCCGCGACGGATCGACCGCCGTGGCGCGCGAGCCGTCGGTGGTCCAGATCGTCTCCGTGGGAAGCGTGTCGGCCATCCGCACGCCGGCCACCCACACCTCGAGCGCGTTCCAGCGGCGGCGGTCATGGCGCACGCGGACCGGCCCGGAGGTCACCTCCCGGCAGTCCTCCCCGAGGCCGAGCGGCGCGAGCGGCCCGGCGTCGGCGGGGCGGCCAGGCAGCGTGAAGATCGGAGCGAGCGGCCGGACGCGCAAAACTCGCAGCGCCACCGCACTCCCGTCGGGAGGATCGAGCCGGAAGCGCATCCGCGGCCCGAGCGCCGGAAGGAGGCCGACGAATCCACCCCGTCCATCGGCGAGGAGCGGCGCGGCGGTCGCTTCGGAGAAGTCGCCGTCGGCGGCGGCGACGTAGCAGCGGAAGTCTCCCGGTGACTCGGCCGTGAGCTCCACGAGCAATCGTTCCACCCCCTCCACCACCGGCACCTCCACCACCGGCCCGACGAACCAGGGGTCGTCGCCGTCGGCCTCGATCGCCACGCCGTCGGCGAGCGGACGGAGCGTGGCCGACTTCTTCCGCCAACCGTGGTCGGGCCGGGAGAAGTCGGCGACGACCACCGGCTCGCCCCGCTCGGCCCCCGCCGCCAG
>CAWUOA010000585.1:0-2272 GCA_963923225.1 uncultured Planctomycetaceae bacterium | reverse complement strand
GCTCCCGGGGCCGTTCGAGAAGAGACGGTGGTGTCGAGTGTCCTTACCCATTCCGGGGCGGAGAACGTTCATGAGATACGCAGTCGGTCCGTCGGTGGTTCGGGGGTGCGGCATCGCCGCCGTGGTGCTGTTCTGCGGCGGCTTTCTCGCCGCCGCGGCGAAGGCCGACGAGGCCGGCTTCGAGCCGCTGTTCGACGGCAAGAGCCTCGCCGGCTGGAAGGTGAACGAAAACCCCCAGAGTTGGAAAGTGGAGGGGGGCGAGATCGTGTGCCACGGGCCGCGCAGCCACCTCTTTTTCGTCGGCGGCGACGCCGCCAAGCCGGCCGAGTACAAGAACTTCCACTTCAAGGCCGACGTCCTCACCAAGCCGGGTGCCAACTCGGGGATCTTCTTCCACACGAAGTTCCAGCCCGACGGCTGGCCGGCCGTGGGCTACGAGATGCAGGTGAACAATTCCCAGGGGGATCCGGTCCGCACCGGGAGCATCTACAACGTCGTGAAGAACTTCGTGCCGCCGGCGAAGGACGACACCTGGTTCACCGAGGAGCTGATCGTCAAGGACAAGCAGATCACCGTGCTGGTCGACGGCAAGGTGCTCTTCGAGTTCGTCGAGCCGGACGGCGTCACCGGCACGCGCAAGCTCTCGGCCGGCACCTTCGCCCTGCAGGCGCACGACCCCGGCAGCGAAGTCCACTACAAGAACATCCGGGTGAAGCGCCTGCCCTGAGCGCGGGCGACTTCGTCGAACGTTCGTCACGGGAGGGGGGCGTCCGCGCGACGCCCCCCTTTTCGTGCGCGGTGGGGGAGCTGCCGACCTTCCGTCACGCCACAGGGATCGTGGTGCCGGACGGCTGGAAATGTCCCGTTGACGCAGCCGTCAGGGACGACGTAAGTTCCCTGAATCATTCCGGCAAAAAGGGATGATCTTTGTGATCATTCTTCGTCCGGGCGTCGTCCCCGGCGGCCCTGGTCCGATTCACGACACCGGTCTCCGGTCTTCACATCCCGCCACGCGAGGGAGCGTTCCCATGAGCTCGACCCAGCCCGCAGGCATCCGCGACGACATCACCCAGTGCATCGGACGGACGCCGCTGGTGCGTATCCGCCGCCTCACCGAGGGCTGCGGCGCGACGGTGGTGGCCAAGATCGAGAACATGAATCCGCTGTGGAGCGTCAAGGACCGCATCGCGGCGGCGATGATCGACGCCGCGGAGCGAGAGGGCAAGATCGGCCCCGACACGATCGTGGTCGAGCCCACCAGCGGCAACACCGGCATCGGCCTGGCGTACGTCTGCGCGGCCCGCGGCTACAAGCTCCGCGTGATGATGCCGGAGAGCATGAGCCTCGAGCGGCGGCGGATGCTCAAGGCGCTCGGCGCCGAGCTCGTCCTCACGCCCGCCGCCGAGGGGATGCCCGGCGCGGTGCGGACCGCGGAGGAGGAGGTCGCCAGGTCGAATGGCAAGTACTTCATGCCGCAGCAGTTCAAGAATCCGGCCAACCCCGAGATCCACCGCAAGACGACCGCCGAGGAGATCTGGGCGGACACCGACGGCAAGATCGACATCCTCGTCTGCGGCGTGGGCACCGGCGGCACGATCACCGGCTGCGGCGAGGCCCTCAAGGCCCGCAAGCCGGGCCTGAAAGTGGTGGCGGTCGAGCCGGCCAACAGCCCCGTCATCTCCCAGAAGCTCGCCGGCGAGCCGCTCAAGCCCGGCCGCCACACGATCCAGGGGATCGGTGCGGGCTTCATCCCCGACGTCCTCAACCTCGCGGTCATCGACGAGGTGGTGAAGGTCGAGGACGAGGACGCCAAGGAGACCGCACGACAGCTCTCGAAGCGCGAGGGGCTGATGTGCGGCATCAGCTGCGGTGCGGCCGCCTGGGCGGCGCTTCAGGTGGCGCGGCGTGCGGAGAACGCCGGGAAGATGATCGTCGTCGTCCTGCCCGACCTCGGCGAACGCTACCTCTCGATTCCCGGCCTGTTCCCGGAGTGAGCGGTCACTTCGCTCCGGCGGGCTTCCGCTGCGCGAAGAGCCATTCGAGCACGGCCCGGTCGCGGTAGGCCGGGGTCCAGGAGTCGTGTCCCACGCCGGCGAGCTCGGAGTAGCGCGGTTCGCCGCCGGCGGCGCGGAGGGCCTCGATCATCGACCGCGACCGCTCCACGGGCACGGCCTTGTCGGCGTCGCCGTGGAAGCACCAGATCGGCAGCGTGGCGAGCTTCGGGGCCGTCGCCTCGTCGCCGCCGCCACAGATCGGCAGCACCGCGGCGAAG
>CAWUOA010000584.1:0-2278 GCA_963923225.1 uncultured Planctomycetaceae bacterium | reverse complement strand
GCCACGTCCACCTCCGCGACACGAAGCCCGACGCCTTCCAGGTGCGGATCGGCCAAGGAAACGTGGAGTACAGCAAGCTCATCAGCCAGCTCGAGCGCGTCCACTACAAGCGCGCCCTCTCGGTGCACCTCCCGCCGCTGCCCGACGTCGATCAGGTCGCGGAGTTGCGGAAGATGCGGCTGCTGCTCGAGAGCTTCCTGTAGGCTCCGACGCGGTGCTGCTCGAAGCCGGCCGCTCGGCCGGCGGCGCCGGGCCCCTCTCGGCCCGGTGGGCGATGATCCGTCGCCAGGCGGCCGTGGCTCGCCGCTGTCCGCCGTGCCCTGAAACGACGGAGGACGCAGCCGCGGGGCTGCGTCCTCCTGGAATCGCGTCATGGTGGTGGCGGAGCCGGTCCCGGCCCGGGCTCCGGGTGCCGGCCGGTCAGCGGCGCTGGCCGGAGGCCTCGGCGCGGGTGGCCATCTCGGCATAGGTCCGCGACCGCTCCACCTGCCCCTCCTCGGCGTACATCTTGGAGAGGTTGTCGTAGGCCAGGGCGAGGGCCGGCTCCTCGAGGAGCTTGGCGTCGACGGCGCTGACCATGCAGTCGATGCCGCGGCGGCAGAGGTCGAGGGCGTCCTCGCGGCGGTCGACCTGCCAGTACGACACCGCCATGCTCACGTAGCTCTCGCCCAGCCGCCCCACCTCGCCGTGGGACTCGAAGGAGGCGTTGCGGTTCCAGTAGGGACGGACCTTGTCGAACCAGGTGACCGCCGTCGCGTGGTCGCCGTGCTGGAGGCTGTGGAGGACCCCGATACGGAACAGCAGGTCGCCGATCGAGGCCCGCTCGGCGTCGGTGAGCTCCCGGTTCTCGGCGCCCCGCTCGAGATAGGCGATGGTCAGCGTGGCGTTGTCCAGGGTGTCGGCGGCCTCGCCGCGGCGCTGTCCGGCGGCGAGCGCGTCGGCCAGGCCGTGGCCCACCTCCCAGTCGACCTGCCGCCGCGCCCAGGGATCCTCGAGGTCGGCGGACATCCGGTCGCGCGTCACCAGGAGCCGCTTGACCCACGGCAGCGGGGCCACGGTGTCGCAGCTGGCCGCCGTGGCGAGGGCGCCGCGGCAGAGCTGGATCTCGAGGAGCGGGCGGTCGTCGGAGTCGTCGTCGACGCCCTCCACGATCTTGGTCGCCGCGCCGAGCCACTTCGCGACCACCTCCCCCTTCCGCTGCCATTCCCCCTTGGCGATCGCCACCGCCATGCCGAGGTGGGCGTCGAGGAGGACGTCGCGGGCCGCGTCGCGGATCGACTCCGAACGGGCGTTCTTCAGGCCGTTGGCGGTGCGGATCGCCGTGTCGAAGTGCTTGACGGCGGCACGCGGGTCGGGACGGTCGCAGTCGAGGTCGATGCGTCCGAGCATCCGCTCCACCTGCGCCAGGCCGACCCCCTCGAGGCGAGGCATCTTCTTCACCGCCTCGAGGCGGCTGCGGGCCTCGTCGAACTGGCCGAGCGCCATCAGCACCGAGACGTGCTTGAGCCGGGTCCAGACGTCGTCGGCGTCGATCTCCTCGGTCGAGCGGACGAGCTCCAACGCCTGTCCCCACCGTCCCTGCTCGCAGAGGAGCACCAGGAGCATGCGGCGGGCCCGGAGGTGCTGCGGGTCGAGCGTGACGGCGAACTTCAGGTCGGCCAGGGCCAGTGCCACGTCGGTCTCCAGTTCCCCTTCGGCGCGGAGCACGAAGGCCTCGGCGTCGAGCGGCTCGATCATCACCGCGAGGGCCGATCGCGTCCCGGGTTTCAGGCTGAAGATCAGTCCGACCTCGGGGAACACCTCGCCGATGGAGACGCCCGAGTCGTCGAGGATCGAGACGCTCGAGAGGTCGCCGATCTCGAACATCGCCGTCAGTTGGTCGACCGAGAGCGGATCGGCGAGCTTGAGCCGGAGCGAATCGACGGTGTCGCCGGTGAGCGTCGCCTCGACGCGTTCGATCACGCCGTCGGAGAGCGACCAGGCGAAGCCCTCGCTGCCGTCCTCGCGGGCGAAGGCCTCGCCGATGCCGTAGTCGGGCTCCATCGCGGCTCGCAGCGTCGCCCGGTCGGTGCTGCCGACGCGGATTCCGGCGAAGGTCACCGGCTCGATCGCCAACTCGGGCTCGCCTTCGGTCTTCGGCGCGGGGGCCGGGGCGGCGGACTCGTCCGTGGCGGGGGTGGGGGCCTCGTCGCCACCGGCGGCAGCGGTGCCGTCGAGCGTTGCGGCGTCGGGCAGGAGCGGGAGGCGGGCCGGGGCGGCCGCCGGCTCGGCGGCCGGA
>CAWUOA010000583.1:0-2278 GCA_963923225.1 uncultured Planctomycetaceae bacterium | reverse complement strand
TCGACGCGGGCGATCTCGAGTCGTGCGGAGAGGTCTTCGCTGATCCGCCGGAGCCGGTCGATCTCCTTGACGAGGGCGGCCGATCGGTTGGTCGCCTCGTCCGCTTCGGCGCGGGGACGGGCCAGTTCGATGAGCTCCCGATCGATGCGGGCCACCTCCTCCGCGAGGACCTCTCGTTTGGCGGCCAGACGCGGGTCGGCCGGCTCCCCGAGCTTCGCGGCGACGGCCAAGTCGGTTTCGGCCACCTCGAGGTCACGCTCGAATCGCTCGCGGCGGGAGCGGAGCTTCCCCACCTTTTCTCCGGTGTCGGCGACGGTCCGGGTGATCTCGGAGGCCCGGGCGATCGCCCTCGCGAGTTCCCGCTGCGCCTCCCCGTACTCGGCCTCGAGCGCGTCGTGGCGGGCCTGGGCCTCCTCCCTCGCCCCGTCGCCGGCGCGAGCGATGCACGCCTCGACGACGGCGTTGACGACCTTCGCGGCGTCGGTGCCCCCCTCGCCCGGAATGCTCACCGTCGCCACTTCCGACTGCTCGCCGACCTTGGCTGCGATCGAGCGGGCGAGCCAGCCGGCCGGGTCGGCACGGCCGGCGAGGAGCGGGCCGTTGCCGACACCCGGCTTGGCGAGGGCGTCGGCGAGGACGTCGGGGTTTCTGACGAGATCGCCGAGCTTCGCGCGAACGAGCGGATCGCGAACGCGGATCCACGCCATCGCATCCGGTCTGGGTGCGAGTCGGTCGCAGCCGGCCAGCATCGCCGCCAGGAGCAGGGTCACGAGGCATCCGGCGGATCGTGTTCGAATCATGCCCGTCTCCCGGTGGGGTGGGTCGGCCCCCTCTCCCGAGGATAGCGGAGGCCGGCAGAAAACGCCCGCCGCGGCTTCGCTCTCTTCACCGCCGCCCACGGCTGGGAGTCAGTACCGGACCCGATCGGGCTTCGCGGACCATGCCGCGAGCACGGCGCGGGCCTCCTGCTGCATCGCCTGGTCGGCGGGAATGCGCCGCTCGCTTCCCGGCTTGGCGAGTTCCGCGTAGAAGGCCTTGTCGTCGAAACCGGCCGCCGCGGCGTCTTCGCGGTCGGCGGCGAAGTGGATCGCCTCGAGCCTCGCCCAGTGGATCGCCGCGAGGCACATCGGGCAGGGCTCGCAGCTGGCGTAGATCTCGCACCCGGCGAGGGAGAAAGTCGCCAGTCGGCTGCAGGCGTCGCGGATGGCGACCACCTCCGCGTGGGCGGTCGGATCGAACGTGCTCGTCACCCGGTTCCAGCCACGGCCGACGACCCGGCCGTTGCGGACAATCACCGCGCCGAAGGGTCCCCCCTCGCCGGCCTCCATTTTCTCACGTGAGAGCCGGATCGCTTCTTCGAGGAAGCCGGTCTTCATCGAAGGGACTCCGCGGACACGACGGTGCGGCGTGACGGCCAGCGATCTCGGCGTCGGCCCGCCACAGGTTGTACACGGAAGCCGGAGGGCGGGGCCCGGAGTTTCTGTCCGGTGCCCCGTCCCTCCGGCCAGCCGGACAGGGTCATCCGACCAGAATCGTGGGCCTCGCCTCCGTCCTCGGAACGGCCTTCTGGATCAGCCCGTACACGCTGTTGGGCACGTCGCCCTGGCCGTAGAAGAGGAACTCGAACGCGAGCCTCATCGCACTGCCTTGGCTCCAGCCGAACACCACGTCCATCGGCCTCCCCGACCGGCTCATCTCGACGGCGATCTGGGCGATGGTGTGCGAGACGGAAACCACGTCCCGGGCGACGATGATGAACCGGCCCCCTTCCTGCCTCGCCGAGACGATGGGGGAATTGTGGAACTCGCTCGGGTCGCCGTAGTGGACCTCGAGAAACACCAGCGACACCTCGGCAGGGATGCGGTGGCGGCGACGCACCTCCGCCTCCTTCTCGGCGAGGGGCCTGCTCCCGGGTCGGTGCGGGACCAGCACGCGGAAGGCCCCGTCCGCGCAGATGTCGGTCCAGAGCATCCGGGCGGCGTCGTCGTCGAAGCGGAACTCCTTGTGGCGAAGTTCGGTACTCCGCCAGACCCGGGACACCAGCGAGATCGCGAGGACGGAGGAGATGAAGATCGACGCGATGATTATCCCGTCCGGCCGCTCGTAGACGTTGGCCACGGTCGTGTAAATGAATACCAAGGCGATGATGGCGAACGCCGCGCGTTTGGCACGCGCCCCCGAAGACTGGCCCGTCGGATTCTCCGCGGCCTGGCGACGGAGATCGGCGTAGGAGCCGATCGCGGCGCTCGTCATCAACACGAGCACGCCGGTCGCATAC
>CAWUOA010000582.1:0-2282 GCA_963923225.1 uncultured Planctomycetaceae bacterium | reverse complement strand
TCAAACTCCCCCCCATGGGTTGAGGGTGACTCTGACGCCTGGAGGGACTTTGAGGGCCCCGGCCGGCCGTCGGGTCGACGCAGTTTCGCTCGTCGATGCAAAGTGACGGCGGCTGCCGGTCGCCGGACGCGTGCCGTGAGCCGCCCGCACCGCCCGGGACTGGCAGGGAAGCGGCATCACCCCCGCCGGGTCGGCGCAGGCTGGCGAAAGAGGGGGATGCGAACGGTCACGGTGGTGCCCTGGCCCAGTCCCGGGCTCCCGATGGCGATCCGTCCGCCGTGCCGTTCCACGATCGAGCGGCAGATCGACAGGCCGAGGCCGCCGCCGCGGCCGACGTCGCTCCGATCCCGGGACGCGTCGGCCTGGAAGAAGCGGTCGAAGACCTTTTCGAGATGGGCCGGATCGACGCCGCGGCCGGTATCGGCGACGGTCACCACCGCCTCGCGGCCGCCGGGATCGGAAAGCACCGTCGCCGTCACCCGGCCACCGTCCGGCGTGAAGCGGATGGCATTGTCGAAGAGGTTGCCGAGCACCTGGCGGAGTTGCCGCTGGTCGCCCCGTACGACCATGTTTCCCTCGGAATGCACCGCGACGTCGATCGACTTCTCCTCGGCGACTCCGCTGAACATCATCGCCGTCTGCCGCACGACCTTTTCGAGATCGCAGACCTCGTTGAACACCGAGCCGAGGCTGTTGCCCACTTCGGCGAGGAGGAGGAGGTCGTTGGCGAGTTTGGAGAGGTGCCGGGTTTCGGCGAGGACCTCTTCGAGGGTCGCCTGGTATTCCGCCGCCGTGCGCGCCTTCGTGCCCGCCACCTCGAGGGAGTTCTGGATCGCCGACAGGGGCCCGCGCAGCTCGTGGGCGGCGTCGGCGACGAATTGCTGCTGCCGTTCGACGTGGCCGGCGACCTGGTCGAGGAGCCGGTTGATCGTCGCCGAGAGCTGGTCGAGCTCGTCCTGCGTGCCCCGCGTCTCGAGGCGGTCACCGAGCTTCGTCGGCCTGAGTTTCTGTGCGGTGCGGAGGATGCCGGCGATGGGCTTCGTCGCGCGCAGTGCGAGCCAGTAACCCGCCAGCGGGGTGATGAGCGTGAACGCCAGGCCGATCGGGAGGAGGAACCACAGCAGCCCGTCCACCTCCTGTTCGATGTTCGAGACCGGCAGCCCGATCCGGACGTACATCGGCCTTCCATCGGGAGCGGTGATCCGGCGCCGCGCCCATCGGTAGTTGCCCTTCTGGCGCACGGTCTCCACCACCGACTCGTCCACCGGATGGGACAAGACGACGTCAGGGCAGGTATCGCTGGCCCACACCGTCGAATCGGGGCCGTCGAGCAGCTGGACGAACCACCTCCGTTTCCGGTGGCTGGCGGCCTTGCGGCGGAGGGCGTCGACGACGAGGGCGGTGTCGTCGAGCTCGTCGAGCGTCAGCGCGATCTCCCGCACCTCGGCCATCAGCGTGGCGTCGGTGTCGCGGAAGAGCGCCGAGCGGACGCCCAGCCTCACCGCGAGGATGAGGATGAACATCGCCAGGAGCACCGCGGCGGTGTTCAGCAATGTGAGCCGGATCCGCAGCGAACCCCAGGGGATGCGCCGGACGGCGGCCAGGTCAATCGATGGCCAGGGCATACCCGCGTCCGCGGATGGTCTGGATCAGGGAGTCGTCCCGTCCCTTGTCGAGCTTGCCGCGCAGGCGGTTGATATGGACTTCGATGACGTTCGTCGGGCCGTCCCAGTCGAATCCCCAGACGTGCTCGCAGAGCATCTTCCGCGTCACGACTTGCCCCTTGAACCTCATGAGCAGCTCGAGAATGCTGAACTCCGTCGGCGTCAAGTCGATCGAGCGGCCGTCCAGCGAGAGCCTCTTGGTCGCCAGGGCCAGATGGAGCGGTCCGGCCTCGATCTCCATCGCGGGCTTGTTCGCGGCGCGGCGATGGACCGCCTCGACGCGGGCGAGGAGCTCGTCGATCGCGAACGGCTTGACGAGATAGTCGTCCGCCCCCCCCTCGAAGCCGGCGAGCTTGTCGGGGACCGTCCCGAGGGCCGTGAGGAGGATCACCGGGGTACGGACGCCGGCACCGCGGGCGGTGCGGAGGACCTCGAGTCCACCGAGCTTCGGCAGCATCAGGTCGAGGATGACGACGTCGCTCGAGAGGAGCGTGTTCTGCTTGATGGCCGTCTCGCCGTCGGAAACCCAGGTGCAGTCGTGCCCCGCCTCGCGGATCGCGGTGGTGACGGCCTTGGCGATGACCGGGTCGTCCTCGACGATCGCGACATGCATCGATC
>CAWUOA010000581.1:0-2283 GCA_963923225.1 uncultured Planctomycetaceae bacterium | reverse complement strand
CGTCAGAGCCGATGACGACCGTGTGGGGAATCGCCTCCACCCGGTAGGCGGCCAGGGCATCGCCGGCGGGATCGAGGACGACGGTGCCGTCGATCGGCTCCTCGGCCAGGAACGTCTTGATCGTCTCGGCATCCTCCTTGACGTTCACCGCCCGGAAGACGACTCCCTTCTCCGCGTACTCCTTGCAGACCCGCGCCACCACCGGGAGCGACACCCGGCAGGGACCGCACCACGTGGCCCAGAAGTCGAGGACGACGATCTTCCCCTTCTGACCGATCGGGTCGAAGCGTTCGCCGTCGAGGCCCGGAAACACCGCCTTCGCGGCGGGGAAACCGACCGTGGGGTGGAGCGAGGGCCTGCCGGCCGTACGCTGCCGCCGCTCCTCGTCGGCGGCGCCGACGATCGAGTCGACCTTTTCCGCCCCCTCCGGCGGCGTGAAGGCGAAGTCTTCGGGCGTGAACGCGGGATCGAAGCGCCACTCGTCGAACGTGACGGCCGTCGCCGCCTCGACGTCGTTGCCGCCCCACCGCACCCGGCTCGGAGCCGGCACGAACTTCACCGGCACCGGCTCGTCGCCGGAGGCGATCCACAGGTCCCAGCCGCTCCCCTCGGTCTTCGCCGCCAGGTGCGTGCACTCGCGGCCGTCGATCGATTCGGTCCCCACGACGTCGAGCTGGCGCACGCCCTCCAGGAGGGCCTCGACCGGCGCCTCGGCGAAGAAGGCCCGATTGACGGTGTCGCCGCTGCCGATGGCGAGCAAGCCGGCCGCGAGGGGATGGGCGACGACGCCGGCGAGCGAATCGGGGGCCGCGGGGGACTCCCAGCGATTCTTGGTGGCGTCGTGGATGACGAAGGTGGTTCCGTCGCTGGCCACCGTGCCGTTCCCCTTGCGGTCGCCGGTGAGCGTCACCTTGACGCGCGCCGGCCGCTCCACGAGCACCACGTGCTCCATGGTGCCCGCGACCTTGGCGGCGAGATCCGCATCCGCGGAGGTGGTGACGCTCGTCTGCCGGAGGGCGAAGCCCTTCTTGGAGCCGAGGAAGGATTGCATCCGCTCGAGTGCCGTCCGTGCCTCGTCGGCCACCTTGACCTCGATCACCACCGGCTTGGGACGGGGCGGAGCGGGGGCGTTGCCGCTGCAGCCCGCGAGGCCGGCGACCACCGTCGCCATGAACCAGGTCGCGGCCGCGCGCGGGCCGGGTCTGCCGATCTCGAACATACGCATGGCGGTCTCTCCCCTGGAATCCGGTGCCGCGGCGGACGCTCGGGGCCGGAAAATCCTCGACTCCCCGCCCGGATCCCGCGGAGACCCGAGTGCTTCCAAGAATACACGGCCCGGCCCCACCCACGCACGGGGGCGCGTTGCCGTTTAGACTTCCGCGATCGGGAGGGGACGGGCGCGATACCGGGAGTGTGCCGATGGCGATCGACGTGGCCTGCGCCGCCTGCGGATGGTCGGGTCGGGCGAAGGATTCCCTGGCGGGCAAGCGGGTGAAATGCCCGAAGTGCGCCGCTTCGATCGCCGTCGGGACCCAGGTCGATTCCCCCGGCCCCGCCACACCGGCGCCACCGCCCGGCCTGCCACCGGCGCCGGCCTCACCGTCGTTCGCCCCGGGCCCCGCTCCCGCGATGCCACCGAGGCCGTTCACCGCCGAAGAGGCGGCGGCCCTGGTCGCCGGCAGGATCGAGCCGGTGCGGACGACCTTCGCCTACCGATTCGCCCTGGCGGCGGTGGCGCTGGCGATGATCCTCCTGCCGCTGGCCTACGTGGCGATGATCGGAGGCGTGGCCTGCGGCGTGTGGTGGCATCTCCGGCACCACACCGGCTTGCTCGGCGATCACGGCCTCCGCGGCAAGGCGGCGATGTTCCCGATCCTCGCCTACGCGACGCCGGCGGTGGTGGGCGCGGTGATCGTGCTTTTCATGCTCAAACCGATCCTCGCGCGGCGTCCGCCGCAGGACGAGCCGAAGTCGCTCCGTCCCGAGGAAGAACCGGCGCTGTTCGCGCTCGTCGGGAGCATCTGCCGGGCCGTCGGCGCACCGCTCCCGCGACGCATCGACATCGACATGCGAGTCAACGCGTCGGCATCGCACCGGCGCGGACTCTCGAGCCTCTTCGGCAACGACCTCGTCCTCACCGTCGGCCTGCCCCTCGTGGCCGGGACCACCGTGGAACAATTCGCCGGCATCCTCGCTCACGAGTTCGGCCACTTCACGCAGGGCGCGGGGATGGGATTCGGGGCGATCGTGCACCGGATCAACGATTGGTTCGCCCGCGTGGTG
>CAWUOA010000580.1:0-2288 GCA_963923225.1 uncultured Planctomycetaceae bacterium | reverse complement strand
TTGTCGTCGGCCATCCACGACACCCCGTGTCCCTTCCGCGTGCGGGCCGGGAGGGGGGGCGGCCGCATGCCGTCGTGGCCCGCACGCGGAAGGGACACGGGGTGTCGTGGATGGCCGACGACAACCGCTCGCACTACGAGCCGTTGGCCCCGGGGGACCTGGCGGCCGCGCTCGCTGAGTTGCCGCAGGGGGATGGCGAGTGATGCGGGACGTGCTCTCCGAACTGCTCCTCGACGCCGCCCGCGACGAGCGGTTTCTCCTGCTCTCGGCGGACCACGGCCATCGCTTGTTCGACGCGCTGCGCGATCGTCACCCCGATCGGTTCGTCAACGTGGGGATCGCCGAGCAGTCGATGATCGGGGTCGCCGCCGGGCTGGCCCGGACCGGATTCCGTCCCTGCGTGTACGGGCTCGCCTCGTTCGTGCCGATGCGCGTCCTCGAACAGATCAAGCTCGACCTGTGCTTCGCCTCCGAGCCGGTGGTCCTCCTCGGCGACGGCGCCGGGCTCGTCCATTCCACGCTCGGGGCGTCGCACCAGTGCGGCGAGGACGTGGCCTGTCTGCGTTCCCTCCCCGGCATCGCGGTCTACTCGCCGTGCGACGGCCCCGAACTGCGTGCCTGCTGGCGCGAGGCCCGCGCCGCCGACGGTCCTTCCTACATCCGCATCGGCAAGGCGGATCGGCCCGTCGTGCACGAGGCCGAGCCGGGCGGGACCGAGCCCGTCCTCGTCGTTCGGGCCGTGGACGACGCTCCGAGGGGGGTCGTCCTGGCCACCGGAGCGATGGTGGCGGCGGCCGTCCGGTTCGCCCGCGCGCGCGGCCTCGCCTGCATATCCGTCCCGCGGCTGTCCCCGGCGCCTGAGTCGCTGGTGCCGCTGATCGGGCCCGCGCGTCGGGTGGCCGTGCTCGAGGAACACGCCAGCAGGGGCGGCCTCTGGAGCATGGTCCTGGAATCGATCCAAGCGTCCGGCCGGGCGTCGGAGGGAGTCCTCGTGGAGCCGCTGGGGCTCGCGAATGCGTTCACCCGTTCCGCCGGGGATCATCAGCACGCCTTGTCCGAGCACGCCCTCGACGACGCGTCGCTGCAGCGGCGGCTGGAGGAGTGGCTCGCGCGCGGGGAGGATCGCTGATGGGCGTGCATCGTCCGTCGCGGGGAACGCCTCCGGGGGACGCCGACGAGGCGGCCGGCCCCCGGACTCCGGTCCAGGCCGATCCGTTCCTCACCGTCGCCATCCCCACCTTCAACCGGGCCGCCGCGCTCGACCGCACGCTCGCCGTCGTCGTGCCGCAACTCGACGCCTCGGCCCGGCTCGTGATCCTCGACAACGCGTCGACCGACGACACCCCCGCCGTCTGCGCCCGCCATGCCTCCGCTGGCCGGGTGGCGGTGGTCCGGCACTCGGTCAACATCGGGGCCAACGCCAACATCGTGCGGTGCTGTGAGCACGCCGGGCCCGGGCACCTCTGGATCCTCCCCGACGACGATCTGCCCGACGCGCGGGCGGTGGCCACGATCCGTTCGGTGATCGCGCGCCATCCCGAGGCCGACTACCTCAATTTCCACACCACGCTCCTCGATTGGTTCGGGGTTCGTCGGGAACGGGAGCGGTCGGCCGCCGCGGCCGCCGAGTTCGCCGACGCGCTCGACAGCTTCGGCAACCTGCTGTTCCTCACCGCGGGGGTGTACCGCGCCGACTTCGTCAGGTCGTGGATCGTCGAGGGGCACGACGCGATCGGTACCTGCGGGCCGACGATCGCGATGGTCCTCCGTGCGGTGGGGCGCGGCGAGGCCCGCGTCGTCTTCTCCCCCGCGTCGATCGCGGCGTGGGGGGCGCCGGCGACCTGGGATCCGGCCCGAGTCACGCGCGCGGTGTACGATCTGATTCCGCTGCTTCCCGCCGGTCCGGCCCGCCGCCGCTTCGCGGCGAAACTCTTCGCCGATTTCCCGCCGCGGCTCTGGAGGAAGAGCGATGCCCGGGGGCTCGTCGCGGCGCTCGCGGCGGGTCGCGAGGGCATGGCCGCGGCGGTCGATCGATACCGGGTCGCCGCCGGATTCCTTCCCCGCTATCTCCTCCCCCTCTCGGTCGCCAGGCTCCTGCACTTCATCGTGCCGACCGGCGCACCGGCCGTGGCGAGGTGGATTCTCCGCACCCACGCCCGGATGCGCGGCACGCTTCCGCCGGGCGCTGCGGCGGGGGCTCGTTCCGGTTCGACCGCCTCACCCGGAAAGTGATCGCGCCCGGTCGAGACGGGCGACCGTCTTGGACGCCCCGAGGATCGCCAGGCAAT
>CAWUOA010000579.1:0-2289 GCA_963923225.1 uncultured Planctomycetaceae bacterium | reverse complement strand
TGTTCCCACGCCGAGAGCGAGGGGATGACGCGCCGGCAGCAACTCGCCGCGTGGATGACCTCGCCCGACAACCCCTACTTCGCCCGCAGCTACGTCAACCGGCTGTGGGGCTATCTGTTCGGCGCCGGGATCATCGATCCGATCGACGACATCCGTGCCGGCAATCCTGCCACGAACCCGGCCCTCCTCGAGCACCTCACCCGGTCGTTCATCGACAGCGGCTTCGACATGCGCCGCGTGCTCACGGAGATCTGCACCTCCCGCACCTACGGCCTCTCCGTCGACGCCACGAAATGGAACGACGACGACAAGGTCAACTACTCCCACGCCATCCCGCGCCGCCTCCCGGCCGAGACGCTCTACGACTCGCTCCACGCCGTCGTCGGCTCCCCCACCCGCTTCCCCGGCTATCCGGAGGGGACGCGGGCCGCGAGCCTCCCCGACGTCTCGACGGCACTCGGCGCGGGCTTCCTCCAGACCTTCGGCAAGCCTTCGCGCGAGAGCGCCTGCGAGTGCGAGCGGTCGGGGGGCGTGGCCCTGGGGCCGGTGATGGCGCTGGTCAGCGGGCCGGCGGTGGGCGACGTCCTGGCCGATTCCTCGTCCGCCCTGGCGAAGCTCGTGGCCGAGCAGCCCGACGACGACCGGCTCGTCGACGAGGTCTTCCTCCGCATCCTCAACCGGCCCAGCCGTCCCGAGGAGGTCGCCGCGGTGAAGCGGGCCTCCGACGAGATCGCGGCCGACCACGAGGCGCTCTCGGCGGAGCTCGCCTCGGCCGAGGCCGCCTGGAAGACCCGCAAGGACGCCCTCGAGGCGGAGCGGGCCGCCCGGATCGCCGCCGCCAAGCAGGCCCTCGCCGACGGCGTCGCCGCGTACGAGCCGAAGCGGCAGGAGCTCGAGCGCGGCCGTGCCGACCGGCTCGCCGCCTCGGTCGCCGCGCTCGAGGAGTATCGGGCCAACCCCTGGGCGGCGCTCGAGCGCGCCGAGGCGGAGGCGGCCGCCGCGGCGCGGTGGCAGGTGCTCGTCCCCACGGCGACCCACTCCCGGGCCGGGGCGACGTTCGCCGCGCAGCCCGACGGCTCGATCCTCGTCTCCGGCAACCGGGCCGACGACACCACCACCCTCACGATCCCGCTCCCGGCCGGTACCTGGACCGGACTGCGGCTCGAGGTGATTCCCGACCCGTCGCTCCCCGGCGGTGGATCGGGGCGGGCCGACGACGGCAACTTCGTCCTCACCGAGATCCTCGGCGACACCGCTCCGGCCGCGGCCGCGGACCAGAAGACGCCGCTCGATTTCGCCCGTGCCGTCGCCGACTTCGCGCAGCAGAACCTCGGCGTCGAACTGGCGATCGACAAGAACCCGACGAACCCGGGCCAGGGGTGGGCGGTCCATCCGCGGATGCAGGAACCGCACTGGGCGGTGTTCGAGTTCCGCGAGCCGCGCGTCCTGGCCGAGCCCGCCCTGCTGACGGTGGTCCTCGAGCAGCGCTTCCAGGGTGCCAAGTGGAACCTCGGCCGCTTCCGCCTCTCGGCGACGCAGGCCAAGGGGCCGCTGCCGCTGGGGCCGCAGGCCCGGATCGCGGAACTGGCCGGGAAGCCCCGCTCGGCGCGGACGGCCGACGAGCATGCCGAACTGGCCCGGCTGGTCGACGCCGGCGACACCGTCCGTCAGAAGCTCACGTCCGACCTGGTCGAGGCCCAGCGGCCCCTTCCCCCCGACCCGGGCCTCCAGGCCCTGGCCGCGAATATCGGGGTCGCCGAGCAACCGGTGCCGGACGACCCGGCGATCGTCCGCCTCAGGGCCGACGTCGCCTCGAGTGCCAACCAGATCGCCAGCCGGCGGCTGACCACGGTCCAGGATCTCGCCTGGGCCTTGATCAACAGCCCCGCTTTCTTCTTCAATCACTGACCCCCGAGCCGCCGATTCCGTAGGGGGGAGCCGGCTCCTCCCGTGCTCGTCGAACGCCTTCAACCCATCGCCCGGCGCCTGCCGGGCCCCGTCGCAGGAGACTTCCCCATGCTCGTCATCCCCGGCCGGTCCGGCAACGACCTCTGCGACTCCGGCGCCCTCACCAGCCGCCGCGCGATCCTCCGTGCCGGTGCGAGCGGACTGTTCGGCCTCTCGCTGCCGCGGATCCTCGAGCTCCAGGCCCGGGCCAACGAGGCCTCCACCTCCCCCGCGCGGGCCACGGCCCCGGGATGGGGGCGGGCCAAGAGCGTGGTGATGGTCTACCTCCAGGGCGGCCCCAGCCATCTCGACCTCTGGGATCCGAAGGAGAACGTCCCGGAC
>CAWUOA010000578.1:0-2290 GCA_963923225.1 uncultured Planctomycetaceae bacterium | reverse complement strand
CTCCTGCTCGATCTCGAACGCTCGGGCCTCCTCGCCGAGACGCTCGTCGTGGCCCTGGGCGAGATGGGGCGGACGGCCAAGCCGACGAAGGACTGGGGGCGGAACCACTGGAGCACGCTCTTCCCGGCGGTGATCGCCGGGGCGGGCGTCCGCGGTGGCACCACCTGGGGCGCCTCCGACAAGAACGGCGAATACCCGATCGAGCACCCGACGTCGCCGGAGGATCTCGCGGCGACGATCTACAAGGCGCTCGGCATCGACCCGGCGACGGTCCTCACGATGCCCGACGGCCGGCCGACGCCGATCTCGACCGGCACGCCGATCGGCGGGATCTTCGGCTGAGGCGGGCCGAGCCGCTCACCACTTGAGGCCGAACTTCGCGCCGCCGGAGCTGCCGGGAAGGCCCCCCTTGAGCGGCACGTTCGACTTCTTCGCCGGCTTCGGCGCGGGAGTCTCCTCGACCGCCGGCTCCTCCTCCGGCTCCGCGGCGGCCGCCTGGGCCGGCGGCGTGGCGAGGGCCTTGATGGAGAGCGAGATCCGCTGCTCGTCCGGATCGCAGGCGAGCACCTTGCACTCCACCGCCTCCCCCTCGCGGACCACGCTCGACACGCTGTGGACGTGGCGGTGGGCGAGTTCGGAGACGTGAACCAGCCCCTCGACGCCCGGCTCGAGTTTCACGAACGCGCCGAACTGGGCGATGCGGCTGACGATGCCGCGGACCGCGGCCCCGACGTGGTACTTCTCCCCGGCGCTCTTCCAGGGGCTCTCGACGGTGTCGCGGATGGAGAGGCCGATCTTGCCGGTCTGGCGGTCGACGTTCTTGACGGCGACGCGGACCTTCTGGCCCACCTCGAGGATGTCGACCGGCGTCTTGACCCGGTCCCACGACATCTGGCTGACATGGACGAGCCCGTCGACGCCGTTGCCGATGTCGACGAAGGCGCCGAAGTCGCGCACCGAGCGGACGATCCCGTCGAGGAGATCGCCGATCTCGAGCGTCTCGAGCATCTTGGTGCGGGCGTCGGCGGCCTGCCGTTCGAGGACGGCACGCCGCGAGAGGACGAGGCGGCGGGCGGCGGGGACGATCTCGGTGACCAGCGCCTCCACCGTCTGACCCACCATCTCCTCGAGATTCTCGATCCGCCAGGTGCTCACGAGGCTCGCCGGCATGAAGCCGCGGAGGCCCGCGACGTCGCACTCCACGCCCCCCTTGTTGGCGGCGGTGATCTTGGCGGCGACGATCATCCCGGCCTCGAGCTGGGACCAGTCCTCCACCGCCACCGCCCGGTTGGCCGGGGCGACGTCGTAGAGGCCGTCCTCGTCGTTGAAGCCTCCCACGGAGAGCTCGAGCACCTGCCCGACCTCCGGATTGCCGTCGAGGCCGATGAGCTTGAGCGCGCCTTGGCGGCGGCCCCCGAGATCGAGAAACGCGGTGTCGGGGCCGACCGAGACGACGGTGCCGGTGACGCGCGTGCCCGGATCGAGGACGGCGGCCATCTTCGGGGCGGCGGCCGTGGAGAGGATCGCGTCGACCTCGATCCCCTCGATGGCGGCGGCGAAATCCTCCTCGAGGTCCTCCTCGAGCCCCGCCCGGAGGTTCGGGACGGCGACCTGGCGGTCATGACGCATGACGTCGGTGAAGGCCGACTTCGGCGCCCGGTCGCCGCGGCGCTCGCGGCGGGGCTCCCCCTTGCCGCCGTCGCGCTTGCCCCCTTCGGGCCGCGGCGGCCGGTCGCCGGCGGGAGCCTGGCCGCCGGCCGCGGCGGCGCGGGCCTCGATGTCGGCGGCGCTGACCACCGTCGCGCCCGGCGCCACGATCGGCGCCGCGGGTGCCTGGGGGGCAGGCGCCGCCGAGCCCGGCACCCGGATCGGGCCGGTGGCGGGGATCGAGTCGCCCAGGACCGACGACGTGGCGGAGGCGACGTACTGGTGTCGCGGCGGAGCCTTCGGCGGCCTCACGCCCGGCCGCTGGGTGCCGATCGCGATCCGACGCTTCTCTCCCGAGGCCGCGTCGCCGGCGTGGCCCGCGTCGGCGTTCCCCGCGTCGGCGGATGCGGATTCGGCCTGCACGGGCTCGGCCGCCCGGGGGGCGGTGTTCTCGGCGGCAGGGGACGGGGTGGGGAGCGATTCCGGTTCGGCGGTCATGGGTGTCACTCGCTGCCGGAATCCCTCGCCGGATGATGTCACCGGCAAGGGATTCGCGAGGAAGAAGAAGGAGTCAGGAGAAGGAAGATGAATGCGGGAAACAGGACTTGAACCTGCACGGTATTACTACCACCAGGCCCTCAAC
>CAWUOA010000577.1:0-2293 GCA_963923225.1 uncultured Planctomycetaceae bacterium | reverse complement strand
ACTCCCGGGAGGCGTTCCTTCGCCACCTCGCGCACCCGCCGGAAGCCGAGCGCACCGAGGAGTGCGTCCCATTGAACGAGGGTCGCCTCCGGGGTCGCGGCGGGCAGGCCGACGGGGAGTTCGATTTCGCGGCGGGTCTTGGTGTCGCCGCCGAGCCGCGGCCCTTTCCAGGTGATCACCACCCCGTCCCCGGTGCTCCGGAGTCTGAGAGCCTCGTCGGTGGCGGCGAAATCCCGGCAGGGGTGGCCGTAGTACCGGTCGGTCTGCCGGACCGGTTCTCCGAACCGGCCGCCGAGCCGGCGAAGGGCTTCCGTCACCCGGGCAGGATCGTCCAGGGGATACTTGATCTCGACCTCGTACACTGCCGGAGTGCTCCTCTCGGGAAGAATCTCGCCGCACGCGATCCCGGGACCAACGCCCTGCGGATGATACCGATGCCCGACCCCACGCCCCCCACCGCGTTCCCGCCGCGTCGACTCGGCCGGCGAGCGGTGCTTCTGTCGGCGATCGCCCTCGGCGGCTGCGGTCAGGCCGATCTCCGCCACCCGGCGATTGGCAAGGGGGTCGGGCCGCTCCCCATCGAATCGCTCGCCGATCCCCCGCGATCCCCCCCCGAGCTCGCCGGCCGCGTCACGCTCCTCAACTTCTGGGGCACCTGGTGCCCCCCCTGCCGGCGCGAGCTCCCGGGCCTGGCGAGGCTCGCCGCGAGGCTCGCCGAGGAACCCCGCTTCCAACTCGTCGCCATCTCGTGCGGGCCCGGCGGTCCGGACGACCGCGACGAGATCGCCGCCGACACCGGCCGCTTCCTCGATCGCTCCCGGATCACGCTGGATCCCTGGTGCGACCCGGCGGGGATGACACGGTCGATCTTCGCCACGGCCTACGGCTTCGAGGCCTTCCCCACGACCTATCTCGTCGGCCACGACGGCCGGATCCTCCGCGTCTGGAGCGGGTATGCCGCGAAGGACGAAGCCGAGATGTCGGCGGCGATCCTCGCGGCGCTCAAGGACTGTCCGGCGGCGACGGAATCCGGGCCAGGCGGGCGATGAAGCGGGCGGCCATGGCGGGAGGATCGTCGGCGCCGGTGATCGCCGCGGCCACCGCCACCCGGCGCACTCCCAGGGGCAGAAGCTCGTCGATCCTCTCGAGCGACACGCCGCCGATGGCGAAGGCGGGCAGCCCGACGGAGCCGGCCACGGCGGCGAGGAACTCCCGGCCCGCCCAGGCGTCGAAGGCCTTCGTCGTCGACGGAAAACAGGGCCCGATGCCGAGCGAGTCGGCGCCCTCGACGACCGCCGCCTGCGCCTCCTCGAGCGTGTGCGCGGTTCGTCCCACGAGCAGCCCCGGGCCGACGACGCGGCGGGCGAGGTCCACGGGAAGATCCTCCGCCCCCAAGTGGACGCCGTCGGCCCCCGCCGCAACCGCGACGTCGGGGCGGTCGTTGACGATCACGAGCGCTGCTTCGGCGTCGCGCCGCGCCCTGGCGATCCGCACCGCCAACGCCACCCGATCGGCCAGTTGCGAGAGCGGCAGCGCCTTGTCGCGCACCTGGATCATGCGCACCCCCGCGCCGAACAACCCCTCCACGAGACGCCCGAAGGCGTCTCGGTCGGCCCTGCCGTCGACGAGCACGCAGAGCGTCACGCCGGCGAGTCGCTCCCGGGCGCGGGCCAGCCCCGACGCGGCCCGCTCCAGATCGTAGAGACGGTAGCGCAGCGCCTCGAAGTCCGACGCCAGTTCCGGCCGGAGAACCAGCGCGATTTCCTGGAGGCTGCGGAGGGCTTGCGCGGCCCGGGCGGCGTTCGCGGCCACGAGGTCGGAGGGCGTCGCTCGGGGAAGGGCCGCGACGTCTCCGACCGATGGACCGACGTCCCGTGACACGTCGCGGGAGGCGACCCGGGCCGGCAATCCACCGCGATCGAGGAGCGCCGCCAGGTCGTGCCTGAGACGCTTCGCGTCCCCGGTGAGCCGCACGTCGTCGAGAACGAAACGCACCACGTCCTCGATCACCCGAACCCCTTCGGCCGCCCTGTTGGCGCAGGCGTCGAGGGCCCGCCAGGCTCCGGCCGAGCCCGGAGGCTCGGCGGCTGGCCCGCCGACGGGGGCGTCGGTGGGAGGTGGAGAGGACGGGCCCGCGCGATCGGAGGGGATGCTCATGCATCCTTTGTAGCAGCGGGGCTCGCGCGGGGCCGGTTTCGCCTTGGCCCGCTCCGGTCCATTTCCTACATTCCCCGGCCGTCCCCCACCCCCTGTCTCTTATACACATCTCCGAGCCCACGAGACCAGAGAGGAT
>CAWUOA010000576.1:0-2302 GCA_963923225.1 uncultured Planctomycetaceae bacterium | reverse complement strand
AGCTCCCCGAGTAGGATTCGAACCTACAACCTACCGGTTAACAGCCGGCCGCTCTACCGTTGAGCTATCGGGGAATGGTGCGATCGCGGAGACCGCGTCGCGGGCCCGCGCGGCGGGTGGCCGGCGGAGCACCGGAGAATACCCGAAAAAACGGGGCGGAAAAAGACCGGACGCCGCGGCCCCGGGGGCGTGGTTTCCCGCGGACGGCGTTCCCGGCCCGGGGGCCCTGGGCGGGGCGGAGGCAGGTGCTCGCCCCCCGGCGGCGGAGCCCGCTGGGCGACCGGGACTACTTGACCGGGATGTAGGCGTTCACGCCCACGATCACCTTCTTGCCATCCACCACGCAGTCGGTCTCCTTGTTGCCGTGGGTGGAGGCCACCACCAGCGTCTTGCCGCTGGCGGATCGCTCGGGCTTGGCGTTCAAGGGGATGCGGAGCACCAGTTCGTCGCCGACGATCGTCGCTTGAAAGGCCATCGTTCGGTCCTCCGTCAGCCGCGCCGCTTCTCCATCAGCACGCTGTTGCCCTTGGCGTTGTATTCGATGCGGGTCATGAAGGTCCGCATCAGCATCACGCCGCGGCCGCTGGGGACCTCGAGACGCTCGTCGGAGGTGCAGTCGGGGACGTTGGCGGGATTGAAGCCGGCCCCCTCGTCGGTGATCTCCACCCGCACCAGCTCCGGCGACACCAGGCAGTCGACGAGGACGTGCTTGGCGGGGTCGAGCTTGTTGCCATGGACGATCGCGTTGACGATCGCCTCCTCGGCGGCGAGGTGGATGCTGAAGATGTCGGTCTGCTCCCAGCCGTGGACGCCGAGCTGCTCGAGGAGGTCCTCGGTCACCATCCGGCTCGCCCCGCGCTCGCTGGGAAGCTCGATCTTCCGATGCCACGACTTGGCATCACCCGGGGAAGGGCCGGCGGCGCCGCGGGCGGAAACGTCTTGTGCCATCGGGATCGATCTCCATCCCCACCGTCCGCCGGCCGCCCGGGCGACCGAGCACGCCTCGACCGCCAAAAACGGTCGAATCAGAACGCCGCCAGGGCCTCCGCCTCGCCGTCGCGGATGTCGAACACCTTGTTGAGCTTGGTCACCGCGAACACGTCGAGGATCTCCGGCCGGATGTTGCTCATCTTCAGCCGGCCCTTGTGCGACTTCACCTTCCGATCGAGGGTGATCAGCTTGCCGAGGGCGGCGCTCGAGAGGAACTCCACCCCGTCGAAGTTGAGAAGGATGCTCTTGCGGTTGTCCTGCTCGACCAGGCTGAACAGCTCCGACCCGAACTGCAGAATCCCCGCTTCGTCGAGGATCTTGCGGTCGTTGAACCGGACGACCGTGACGTCCCCGATTTTGGACACGTCGATCCGTTGATGGGTCGGCATGGGCTCGCACCGCGCGTTCGAACGGGGGCCGGAACTCCCGGCACGCTCCGGAAGACGACCTTCCGCAGAGACTAGCTTTTTGGCAGCCGCTTTGCCATCGTCGCCCGCGGCGCAGGGGCAGGGGCAGCGCGGGGCCGCGAAGGCCGCTTCGCGGGGGCGGGGATCGGGGCGAACGGGCCCGGTCGACGCGTGACCGGCCTCGGCCGTCCGCTGCCAAAGTGGCAGCGGGCCCGACATGCCAGCCACGCCCGGGACGCCGCCGGAAACCGCCGAATCAACGGTGTTTCCCGCGATGATGGCAGGGGCACCGGAATTGGCGCGCCGATTGCTTGTTTGGCGGGCGGCGGTGTTCATGGATGTCCCGGTCGGCAGGTCCGGCCGGTCCCCGCCCCGGCGCCGCTCACCATCGGTCGCCGGAGGGGCCGCGATCCGCGGGAGAGTCGTCCGTCGCTGATTCTCCCGCCGCCGGAGCCGAAAGATTCCGCCCGTTTCCGTCCTCCGATTCCACTCTCACCGTTTCCCCCATCCTCCCCACACAAGGTGACTGCCGATGGCCGCCGCGAAGAAGAAGCCGCAACTGATCCCCCTCGGTGACCGCGTGGTGGTCGAGCGCGAGGAGGGCGGGACGAAGACCGCCGGCGGCATCCTTCTCCCCGACTCGGCCAAGGACAAGCCGGCCCGCGGCGTCGTCGTCAGCGTCGGCGAGGGCAAGCTCACCAGCGCCGGCAAGCGCCAGGCGCTCCAGGTCAAGCCGGGCGACCGCGTGGTGTTCACCAGCTACGCCGGCGAGCCCTTCAAGGTGGGCGACGACGAGCTGCTGCTGATGCGCGAGGACGACATCCTCGCCGTCCTCCCCTGATCCCTCCCTGAACTCCCTGCATTCCCGTTCCCGAACCCAAAAGCCACACGTTCCACCCAGGAGC
>CAWUOA010000575.1:0-2306 GCA_963923225.1 uncultured Planctomycetaceae bacterium | reverse complement strand
GGTCTTCGGCAGATCGGTGCAGCCGGGGCAGTTGATCCACGCCGACAAGCACGGCTTCCTCGCGGTGCCGCCGGAGGACGAGAGCCGGCTCCTCGAGGCGGCGAGCTTCATGGACGCCAACGAGTGCAGCACCGTGATCGCCGCTGCCCGGAGCGCCGCCGGACTTCCCGCCGACGAGGTCCTCGCGCGGATGGACGACGCCGGACGCCGTTTCGGTGAGAACGCGCGGCGGGAGTTCGGCAAGCGCGGCGAGTGGTGAACGGGCCGGCCCCGGGGACGCACGGATGAAGCGGTGTCGGGGAGGGGAGTCGTGGGCGATGGCGCTGCTCTGCTGCTCGGCGGCCGCCCTCCCGGCGGGCGGTGTCGAGCCGGCCGCGCGCCTGCGGATCGACGAGCTCCGCCTCCTCGGCACGCACAACTCCTACCACGTCGCCCCCGAGCCGTTCGCCGCCGGCCTGATCGCGACGGCGGCGCCGGCCGAAGCGCGGGCCATCGACTGCACTCAAGCCCCGATTCCCGAGCAGCTCGGCAGGCTCGGCCTGCGGCACCTCGAACTCGACTGCTACCGCGATCCCGTCGGCGGGATGTTCACGCGCCCGTTGGCGCTCTCCCTCGCCGCCGCGGCCGGCCGGCCGGCCGTGCTCGAGTGGAAGGAGTCGCTCGCCGAGCCGGGGATCAAGGTTCTCCACAGCCCCGGCTTCGACTTCCGCACCACCGAGCCGACGCTGCGCGGCGCGCTTGCACGGGTGAAGGAATGGTCCGACGCCCGTCCAAGGCACGTGCCGGTGTTCCTGCTGCTCGAGCTCAAGAGCGACGCCTTCGCGCCCCCGGCGCCGCTCCCCTGGACAGAGGAGGGGTTCGCGGAGCTCGAGAAGACCATTCGCGACGTCTTTCCCCGCGAGCGGCTCCTCGTGCCGGACGATCTCCGTGGCGGGGAGGAGACGCTCCGGGATGTGGTGAAGGGGAGGGGATGGCCGGCCGTGGACGCACACCGCGGCAAGATCGTCTGCCTCCTCGACAACGAAGGGGAGGTGCGCGACGCCTACCTGGCGCCGAGCCCGGTCCTCGCCGGCCGGCTGCTCTTCGCCAGCGTCCCCCCCGACCATCCCGCGGCCGCGTTCATGAAGCGCAACGACCCCGTCGCCGGCCACGACGAGATTCGGGCGCTCGTCGCCGAGGGATTCCTCGTACGGACGAGGATCGATGCGGGGCTCGAGGAACCCGCCCGTGGCGATCTCGGCCGCTTCCGCCGCGCGCTTTCGTGCGGCGCCCAGCTCCTCTCCACCGACGTCCCGGAGCCGACCGACCGCTTTCCCGGCTACGACGTCACGCTGCCGGCGCCGCCGGGCGAAGGGGAGCCGGAAGGGAACTGACGCCCCACGCTCCCTCAGCCGCCGAGGAGACGGTCGATCTCTTGGCGGTACGGGGCCGAGGCCTGCGCGCCTGCGCGTGTCACGGAGATCGCGGCGCCCGCCGCGGCGAACCGGGCGGCCGCGACGAGATCGGCCCCCTCGGACAGCGCCACCGCCAGGCAGGCGCTGAAGACGTCGCCGGCGGCGACGGTGTCGATCGCCGTCACGGGAATGGCGGGGATCTCCTCCGAGCCTTCCGGCGTGGCGACGAGCGCCCCTGCGGCACCCCGGGTGAGCACCACCGCGCGGCAGCCCGACGCCACGAGCGCGTGGCACAGCGTGACGGCATCGGCTCCCGGCCGGCCGGCGAGGATCTCCGCCTCGGTTTCGTTCGGCGTGAGCACGTCGACCGCGGCGAGGAGGCTCGGCGGCAGGGGGCGAGCGGGGGCCGGGTTCAAGACGACGATTCGGCCGGCGGCGCGGGCGATCGCCACCGCGCGTTCGACCGCCTCGAGCGGCACCTCGAGTTGCACCAGGAGCACGTCGGCCGCCTCGATCGCACCACGGGCCCGCTCGATATCGTCGATGCCGAGGCGGTCGTTGGCGCCGCCCGCGACGGCGATCGAGTTTTCCCCTCGGGCGTCGACCAGGATCAGGGCCACCCCGGTGGCGCTGGCGGCGGTGGCCCGCACATGGCGGACGTCGATCCCCTCCGAGGCGAACGCCCCGCGGGCCGCGTCACCGAGCGAATCCTCGCCCACACGTGCGACGAAGGCCGTCGCGGCGCCGGCCCGCGCGGCGGCCACGGCCTGATTGGCTCCCTTGCCCCCCTGGAGGCTGGCGAAGGTGCCGCCGAGGACGGTCTCGCCGGGCCGCGGTAGCGCGGCGACACGAACGACGAGATCGGCGTTCACGCTGCCGACGACGCAGATGGAGCCGGGACGGGGAGCGGAG
>CAWUOA010000574.1:0-2306 GCA_963923225.1 uncultured Planctomycetaceae bacterium | reverse complement strand
TGTTCCAGGGATAGAGGGGCCCGAAGGCGCAGGCGAACCAGCCGTCCTTCCAGATCCCGCGGCTGCCGTTGTTGTCGAAGAACTGCGGCCGCGACCGGCCGGGGGCCTTCGCCTCGGCGAACGTCGCGGCGAAGCTCTCGCCGTCGATCGGCAGCTGCGCGTGGCCGTTGACCTCCTCCGGCGCCGTGATCCCCAGCAGGTCGTAGATCGTCGGCACGACGTCGACGACGTGGAGGAACTGCGACCGCGGCTCGGGGTCGGGCTTCACCTTCCGCGGCCAGGAGACGACCAGCGGATTGCGCGTGCCGCCGAAGTGGGCCGCGACGAGCTTGGTGCTGCGGAAGGGGGTCGAGCCGGCCCACGCCCAGCCGGCGTGGTACATGTTGTCGGTGGCGGGCGATCCGAGGGCCGGCAGGCCGCCGAGGCGATCGAGCGCCGCCAGCTGCTGACCGACCGTGTTGGGGATGTTGTTCTGGGCGAGGAGCTCGCTGATCGAACCGAGTTGTCCCTCGGCGCTCGAGCCGTTGTCCCCCCAGATGCAGAGGATCAGGGTGTCGTCGCGGAGGCCGCGGGCCTCGAGGCCGTCGACGAGCCGGCCGAGCTGCGCGTCGGTGTGGGTGACGAAGCCGGCGAAGAGCTCCATGCCGCGGGCCTGGAAGGGACGCTCGGCCTCGGGGACGTCGGCCCAGGCCTGCATCGTGGGGTCGCGCGGCGTGAGCTTCGTGCCGGCCGGGATGATCCCCTGCTCCAGCTGCCGGCGGTGGGTCCGCTCGCGGTAGGCGTCCCAGCCGTCGTCGAACTTCCCCCGGTAGGCGTCGGCCCACTCCGCGGCCACGTGATGCGGCCCGTGGACCGCCCCCGGCGCCCAGTACATCAGGAACGGCGCGGCGGGGTCGTACGCGGCGCGGTCGTCGAGCCACTCGAGCGCCCGCTCCACGAGATCCTCGGTGAGGTGGTAGCCGGGATCGTCGGGGGGCTCGATCGCGTCGAGGTTCCGCACGAGCCGCGGCTCCCACTGCGACGTCTCGCCGGCGAGGAAGCCGTAGAAGAAGTCGAAGCCGTAGCCGGTGGGCCAGCGGTCCTTGGGGCCGATCGCCGTCGTCTCGGTGGCGGGGGTGTTGTGCCACTTGCCGAAGGCGGAGGTGCGGTAGCCGTAATGGCGGAGCACCTCGGCGAGGGTCGCCGCCGTCTTCGGGATCACCCCGGTGTAGCCGTCGAAGGCCACCGCACGCTCGGCGATCGTCCCGGAGCCGACGCGCGTGTGGTTGCGGCCGGTGAGCAGCGCCGCCCGCGTGGGGGAGCAGATGCTCGTGGTGTGGAAGCAGGTGTAGCGGATGCCGGTCTCCGCCAGGCGCGAGAGCGTGGGGGTGCGCACCTCGCCGCCGAAGGTTTCGGCCACGCCGAAGCCGACGTCGTCGAGGAGGACCACGAGGATGTTGGGCGCGTCGGCCGGGAGCCGCTTCGGCTTCTCCGGCCAGACCGGCTTCGAGTCCTGGAGCCGCGCCTTCGCCACCCCCGCCATCGGCGGATCGGGGAACGGCAGCGACTGCTGCGCGGCCACGAACCCCGGCAGGAGCATCACCGCGGCGACCGCGGCGATCCGGACCAGGGCGTGCACGCTCACCGCTCCACCGGCGCGGCCTGGAGTTGCTTCTGGATCTTGTCGAGGTTGAAGGAGCCGGGGGTCTGGCTCGGCGGATACTCCTTCATCGACATCAGGAACCGGCCGGCGATCTGCTGCAGCGGCACCGCCACGAAGGCGTGGTCGAGCATCCAGTCGTTGTAGACGGTGGCGTTGTGCTGCGACTTCTCGAAGGGGTCGCGGCGCAGGTTGAACAAGAGCGGCACGCGCAGCTCCGTGAACGGCTCGCGCCACACCTCGAAGGCCACGCCCCGGTTCTCGAGGAACACCGTCTTCCAGTCGCCGTAGCGGATGGCCACCACCTGGCCGTCGTCGTTGACGTAGAAGAACTCCTCCCGGGGCGACTTCTCGGCCTCGCCGGAGAGGTAGGCGAGCTGGTCGTGGCCGTCGATCCAGTTGCGGTACTTCCGCCCCTCGAGCGAGACCCCCTCGGCGAGCTTCTGCTTGATCGCCGGCTCGCCGGCGGCGGCCGCGAAGGTGGGGAGCCAGTCCTCGTGGGCGACGATGCCGTTGAGCGTGGTGCCGGCGGGGAACTTCCCCGGCCAGCGGACGAAGGCCGGAACGCGGTAGGCCCCCTCCCAGTTGGAGTTCTTCTCGCTGCGGAAGGGGGTCGTGCCGGCGTCGGGCCAGGTGTTGTAGTGCGGGCCGTTGTCGGTGGAGTAGA
>CAWUOA010000573.1:0-2307 GCA_963923225.1 uncultured Planctomycetaceae bacterium | reverse complement strand
GGCCAGAGCATCGGCAAGCTCCTCCTCCTCGCCCGCAGGCTCTGCGAGCGCGGGGCGGGCTTCGTCACGGTGACGACGAGCTTCGTGTGGGACATGCACGCCGACATCAACAACGCCCACATGACCGAAGGGATGGGATACGTCGGCGCCCCCTTCGACCACGCCGTGGCGGCGTTCCTCGACGACTGCGAGGCCCGGGGCCTGTCGGACAAGATTCTCCTCGTCTGCTGCGGCGAGATGGGGAGAACCCCCGCCCTGAACGCAGCCGGCGGCCGCGACCACTGGGGGGGACTGGCGCCGCTGATCCTCTACGGCGCGGGCCGGGGCCGGGGCGTGGTCCACGGCCGCTCGACGCGCGACGGCGGCCAGCCCTCCGGCGACGCGGTCACCAATGCCGATCTCGTGGCGACGGTGCTCGAGACGCTCGTCGATCGTACGCAGGTCCGTCTCGTCGAGGGGCTGCCCCGCTCGCTCCTCACGACGTTGGGTGAAGGAACGCCGATCTCGTAAGCGAAGCCGATCTCGTCAGCGAAGCCGATCTCGTCAGCGAAGCCGATCTCGTCAGCGACCCCACCCACGCCCCGGGCACCGCCCCCGAGCGTCAGGCGTGCTTCCCGGCGCCGGCCTTGAGGCTCTCCGGCAGCCACTCATCATCCCCCTCGTCGGGGTTCTCCAGGGCGGATTGCGGGATCTCCTCCTCTTCATGGATCGGCCCCGCCCCTCCGATGAAGGAGTAGGCCACCGGGAGGAGGACGAGAATCAGCACCGTCGTCACCATCTCCCCGAAGACCATCGCCGTGGCCATGGGGATGAGAAACTGCGCCTGGAAACTCTTGTCGAAGAGCAGCGGCAGGAGCCCGCCGACGGTGGTCACGCTCGTGAGGAACACCGGCCGGAAGCGGAGGCAGCCGGCCTCGCGGAGCGCCACCTTCATCGGCCGCCCCTCGCGGACGCGCTGGTTGATGAAGTCGATGAGGACGATCGAGTCGTTGACGACGATTCCCGAAAGGGCCACGACGCCGAACATCGTGAACAGCGTCAGCGGCATCCCCATGATCGCGTGCCCGAAGACCGCCCCGGCGGCGCCGAAGGGGATCGCCGTGAGGATCAACAGCGGCTGGAGGTAGGAGCGGAACTCGATCGTCAGGAGCACGAACATCGCGAACACCGAGACGATGAAGCCCAGGCCGAGGCTGCGGAGGGAGTCGTTGGTCTGCTCCTGCTCTCCCTCCCAGCGGACGCGGAGATCGGGATAGTCCGCCAGGAGCGACGGCATGAGCCTCGCCTCGATGTCCTTGGTGACCTGCGTGCTCGTGAGGCCCGAGCCCTGCTCGAGGTCGGCGGTGATGGTGATCGACCGCTTCTGACCGAGGCGGTTGATCTCGGAGTAACCGCGGTCGACGTCGATCTCCGCGAGCTCCGTGAGCGGCCGCGAAATGCCGTCGGGACCCTTGACGCGGACGTCGTCGAGGACGGCCGCCGAACGACGCTCCTCGCGCGGGTAGGCCACCATCAGCTTCACCTCGTGGCGGCCGCGTTGGAGACGCATCACCTCCTCGCCGTAGAAGCTCGCCCGGATCGTCGAGGCCACGTCCGCCAGCGACACCCCCATCGCCTCCGCCCGCGGCTTGACCTTCATCCGGTACTCCCACTTGCCGGGACGGGAGTCGTCGTCGATGTCGATCACGCCGCGGTACTCGGCGAGGAAGGCCTTGGTCCGTTCCACCGCCTCCTCGAGATCGCGGGCCCCGTCCTCCGTGGAGGGGGCGAGGAGCTTGAACTCGATCGCCTTCCCCGCCGGGCCGATGTTCTCCGAGGCGAAGACGAGGCTGTCGGCGCCAGGGATGCTGCCGGCGGCGCGGCGCCATTCGGCGAGGAACGTCTCGCTGGTCACCGTGCGCTTCGTCGACTCCTCGAGTTCCACGCTCACCGCGCCGAGGTTCGAGCCGCTCGACGTCGCTTGAACGCCCGGCTTCCCCTGCATCTGGATCGCGCCGATCGAGGCATGCACGAACGTCACGATCGGGGGGCCGCCGCCGCCGAGCCGGGAGGCGGTGTCGTCGAGGGCGCGTTCGAGACGGGCCACCGCCTCCTCGGTGACGCCCGCCGGCGTGCCGTCGGGGAAGGTGATCCGGGCCTGGATCCGGCTGGAGTCGACCTTGGGGAAGATCGTGAAGGGGGTGATCCCGCTGCGGATCATCCCCGCGGCCAGGACGAGAATGGCGAGGGCACCCGCGAGGAACAGCCAGCGATTGCCGATCGCCACCTCGAGGAACGGCGCGTAGGCGTTCTTCACGAACGACTTGA
>CAWUOA010000572.1:0-2308 GCA_963923225.1 uncultured Planctomycetaceae bacterium | reverse complement strand
ACGGCGCCGTTCAAGATCACCATCACGTGGTCGTCGATCGCCAGGATCGTCTCGGTGTTCCATTCTCCGACCGGCTTCAGGTAGCCGGTCTTCGCCGGGGCGATGCCGTAGACGCTGCCGTGGTATTGCCAGGGCTTGAGCCAGGTGAGCCGCTGCTTGCCGGCGCCGGCGATCTCCGCCTCCTGGCCGTAGAGCGGGCCGTCGTGGTCGAGGATCTGGATCTCGACGCCGTCGCGGGAGGGGTACCCCCCGCGCGGCACGCGGATCCCGATGCCGTTGTTGCCGCTGGCCTCGAGGCGGAACTCGAAGGTGAGGGCGAAGTCGCCGTATTCCTTCTCGGTTTCGAGCGTCTTGCCCCCCTTCTTGCAGACGAGGATCCCGTTCTCGACGACGTAGCCGGCGGTGTCGCCGGTCCAGCCGGTGAGATCGCGGCCGTTGAAGATCGGCTCGTAGCGGGCGGTGCCGAGAACGCGCTCGGCCCGCGTCGCGGCGACGACGGCCGGATCGGGCTGGCCGGCCGGGGGCTGGGCGAAGGCTCCCCCGCCGAGCGTCGCCATCGTGGCGGCCAGCGTCGCGAGGGCGCGGAGGCGACCGGAGCCGGAGCAGGCGATGGACGGGGCACGCATGGGGACTTCCTCGGGAACGGCGGGTGGAGCGGTGCGGCGTGACCAACGGTGCGGCGGCGATCGCCCGGATCGACGCCCGACGGGGAGAGAATCTACGGGCCCGGCTGCGCCGCCGGCAACGTGCCGGCGCGATCGGGTACCATCGGCCGGCGGCGAACGAGGCTACCGAAAGCGACGGGACACCGCGGGGGAAGTGGCATGATTCGGTCGACGTCCGCCTCGGGATGGTGGTGGGTGGCGGTGGTCACGATCCTCGTCGGGGCCCGGGCCGACGCCGAAGGATGGCGGGCCGGCGCGGCGACGCGGGTCATCACGCCGCGGGAGCCGCTGTGGATGGCGGGCTACGCCTCGCGCGACCGGCCGGCGGAGGGCACCGAGAGCGACCTTTTCTGCAAGGCCCTCCTTCTCGAAGACGCGAGGGGCAAGCGGGCGTGCCTGGTGACCCTCGATCTGGTCGCCATCGACCGTGAGCTCGCGGGCGCGGTCTGCCGGCGGCTCGAGGCGGCACACGGTCTCTCACGCGGCGAGGTGAGCCTCGCCGTCTCGCACACCCACTGCGGCCCGATCGTGGGGAAGAGCCTGTCGGTGATGACGGAGGTGATTCCCCCGGAGGAGCGTGACGCGCTCGCCGCATGGGCAGACACGCTCGAGACGACGATCGTCGAGGTGGTGGGGGAGGCGATCGCGGCGGCGGGGCCGGTGGAACTGCGCCACGGGAGCGGGCGGGCGACGTTCGCCGTCAATCGCCGGGCGAACCCCGAGGCCGAGGTGCCGGCGCGCCGTGCCGAAGGGCGGCTCGCGGGGCCGGTCGACCACGACGTGCCCGTGCTCGCGGTCTCGCGGACGGACGGCGCGCCCGTGGCGATCGTCTTCGGGTATGCCTGCCACGCCACCGTGCTCTCCTTCCAGCAGTGGTGCGCCGACTATCCCGGCTTCGCGCAGGAGGCGATTCAATCGCGCCATCCCGGCGCCGTGGCCCTCTTCTGGGCCGGCTGCGGCGCCGACCAGAACCCGCTGCCGCGCCGCACGGTGGAACTGGCACGCGGGTACGGCGCACGACTGGCCGACGCCGTCGAGGAGGTGCTCGCAGGTCCGATGGAGCCGGTCGCGGCGCGGCTCGAGACGACCTTCGCCGAGATCCCGCTCCGCTTCGCCTCGATCCCGAGCGACGCCGACCTCGCCCGCGACCGGGACTCCGCCGATCGCTTCGTGGCGGCGCGGGCCCGGCTCCTCGCGCGGCGTCGGGCCGAGACGGGCCGGCCGCTCGATCCGGAATACCCCTATCCCGTGGGCCGCTGGACGCTCGGCGACCCTTCCGAGGGGATCGACTGGCTGTTCCTCGGCGGCGAGGTGGTGGTCGATTACTGTTTGCGATTCAAGGGCGAGCGCCGCGGCACGCGGACCTGGGTGACCGCGTACGCCAACGACGTCATGGCGTACGTCCCCTCGCGGCGCGTGCTCGTCGAAGGGGGCTACGAGGGGGGCGGGGCGATGGTCTACTACGGCCAGCCCTCCCCTTGGGCCGAGGACGTGGAGACGCGCATCGTCGGGGAGGTGCAGCGGCAGGGACACGCTGCCCAGCGCCCGCCCCCTCCCTGAGCATCGCCGAGAACCCTTGCTCCGGCGGCGCTTTCGCGCCGTCACGCTTCGGCGAAGGCTTCCTTCAGCCGCGCGAGGCTCGC
>CAWUOA010000571.1:0-2313 GCA_963923225.1 uncultured Planctomycetaceae bacterium | reverse complement strand
GATTTCAGGGCTGGAACGAAGCGGAAAAAATCCCCTGTAAGATTTTCTGCGTCGATTCCCTCGCCGGAGTGCGCCCGGAGCGTGGAAGCGAGGTCGAAGGGGCCGGGGTCAGCCCGCCCCGTGGTCGCGGAACCAGGCGAGCAGTTTCTTCCAGCCGTCTTCCGCCCTGTCCTGCCGGTAACTCGGGCGGTAGTCGGCATGGAATCCGTGGGGGGCGTCGGGGTAGATCACGATCTCGCTCTGGCTCTTCCCCTTCGCGATCGCCGCGCGCATCGATTCCACCGTGTCGAGGGGGATCCCCTGGTCCGCGCCGCCGTAGAGCCCGAGAACGGGGCAACGGAGATCGACGGCGACGTCGACGGGATTCCGTGGGTGGAGGTCGTCGGTCTGCGACACGAGCCGTCCGTACCAGGCCACCCCGGCCTTCACTTTGTCGGAGTGGGCGGCGTAGAGCCAGACGATCCGACCGCCCCAGCAGAAGCCGGTGATCCCGAGCCGTTCGGTGTCGCCGCCATTGGCGCCGGCCCACGCCACGGTGGCGTCGAGATCGCCCATGACCCGCGCGTCGGGGACCTTCGACACCACCCTGGAGATGATTTCCTGGAAGTTCTCGATCTTCGAGACGTCCCCGTGACGGTGATAGAGCTCGGGAGCGACGGCGAGCCAGCCGAGCTTGGCGAGCCTCCGGCAGACGTCACGGATGTGCTCGTGGACGCCGAAGATCTCCTGGACCACGAGCACCACCGGGAACGGTCCTCCGGCCGCCGGCGCCGCCCGATAGGCGGGCATCGACTCGTCGCCGACGGGAACCGTCACCTCCCCGGCGACGAGTCCGTCGGTGTCGGTGGTGATCGTCTCGGCCGACACCGGCGTGACCGCCAGCGCGAAGCCCGCGGCGAGCGCCGTCACCGCCTCGCGGCGCGTCGGTGCGGGGATCGTCTCGGCGGGGGTGCGCGGCGTGGTCATGGGACGGCTCCTGGATCGAGGGGGTGATTGAGAGCACCGCGCGGGCAGGCTCGCCGACGTCGCGTGCCGGCCGCCTCGCCGGCTTGCCCGGGCTGCCGATGTTACCAGGCCGCGACCGGCCGACGGCGCTCGAGGCCCCGGCGGGCCGGCCGATCCGGCCTTGCACCCCGCGGGTCGACGTGGTTCGATCCGCCGTCGCGCCCTGGCAGGTGCGACCGGCTTCCACGGGACGGTCCCGAGGCCGATCGGTCCCCCGGAGCAGCCCGTTTTGACGCGGTCCAGACCTGGCCGGATTCCGGCCCTCGCACTCTCCGTTCTCGCACTCTCCCTCGACGATCGCGGCCCCAGCGCGGCCGATCTCGGGCCGTCGTCCGCCGCGCCGGCCGCAGCGGCGTCGTCCTCCGAGCCGTTGCCGGCGGCGATCGTCGCCGATCCCCTCGGGATGCCGATCGTGGCGCCGGGGGGGCTCTCGCGCTGGCTGTCGGCGTCCGAGGCTGCGGGCGAGGGGGTGGCGCCCCCGGCGATCGAGACGGTGGCCCGGCCGCTCGAGGAGTTCGTGAAGACCCCCTGGAAGGCACAGGCCTTCGCGGCCCCCGCACGTCCCGGCCTCCTCGTGCGCCAGCAGGGAAGGCTTCCTTTCGGAGTCGACGCCGAATGGCGCGTCGGCGTGGCGGTCGACGCGAAGGGGCCGGGCCGTGGGGAACTCGCGGACGCCACCCAATGGACGATCCGCAAGGCGATCGCCGACGACTTCTTCATTTATCTCCACGACCGTGGGAGCGGTTTCATGAAGACGTTCGGCGACCGGGTGTCGGTGTACGGCCGGTACTTCGCCACCGGCGACAAGGAGAATCCGGTCAGCACGGTGCAGTTCGGCGCGGCGAAGTCCTATTGAGCGGTCCGTTCGTACCTCCGGCCTCGCGTCGGCACACCGCGACCCGCGCATGAAACACCCCGGCGCCGGACGGCCGACGCCGGGGTATTCATGTGAGGGAGGACGAACGAGCTCCGCTCAGCCCTCGAATCGCTTGAGCGCCGAGATGGCGGCGATGGCACGGTCGGAGCCGCCGAACTGTTCCACCACCTTCTTGGCGGCGAGGAGATCGTCGATCGAGAGTTGGCCCGCGGCGGCACGGGGACGGGCGGCCTTGGGAGCGGCCGCGGCGGCACCGGCCTTGCGGCGCTTCCGCGGCTTGAAGCCCATCCGCTTGAGAACCATGCTGACCTGCGGCGAGGAGACGGCGATCCCCTGCTTCTTGAGGAGGGCGACGATCGTCACCGGACGCGGCTTCTCGCCACGCTCCTTCATCGCTCCGGCGACCTTGCGGATTTCCTCGGACTTGTTGA
>CAWUOA010000570.1:0-2317 GCA_963923225.1 uncultured Planctomycetaceae bacterium | reverse complement strand
GCATGCGTGTCGGTAAAGCGAGCGACGCCCGGCACTTGCAGTCGCGGGATCGCGCCGGTGCCGCCTTGCCCCCCCGCGGGGCCATTCCTATAGTCCGCGCCGTTTTTTGCCGGACGAATCCGCGCACCCTCCGCGAACCGTCGCTTGCCTGCCCCCGACGTCATGCCCGATCCGCTCCGTCGCCGCGCGCGTGCCGCGCCGCCCGGGGGGGGACTGCGCGCGCGGTGGGCGATCGCGCTGCTGCTGACACTCGCGCTTCCGCGAACGCTCGGCGCGCAGTCGGTCGCGCCGCCCGAGACGGCGGCCGGCGTGCTCGCCTCGCTCCCCGCGCGCGGCTTGGCGGCGGCGATCGCCGAGGCGTCGAGCATCGAGGTGCCGGCGGTCGATCCGTCGCAGCAGGTGAAGATCCGCGCCGCGCAGGCCTCGCGCTGGACGGAGGGCTCCTACGACGTCTGGCACTTGACCGGCGGGGTGCGCGTCGAGCAGGGGCCGACGGTCGCCGAGGCGCACGAGGCGGTGGTGTGGATCGAGCAGGATCCCGGGCTCCCCGACCCGCCCGCGGCGTCCGCCGACGCGGACGTCGATTCGGCGATCGCGCTGCCGGCCCCGATGCCGGCGGTGCGCGGCATGCTCGTGCGGATGGCGGGGGACGTGACCGTGACCGCGGGCGACGCCGGCCCCACCGCCGACGAGGGGCTCTCCATCGTGCGCGGCCCGCGCTGGACGGGACGCTTCTGGACGCGGCGCGACCCGCGACTCGACTTCGCGAGCGTCGTGCCCGCCTCCGGCATGCCGCCGGTCTACGAGGCGCCGGCCGACGTGCCGGCGGCGATCGTGGCGGCGCGGGGCGGCAGCGTCGGCGACACGGCGGAGGCCGACGGCGGCGTCGAGCAGGTGCAGTACGCGGCGCGCGACCGCGAGACCGACCTGGCCCAGTACAGCGAGTTCGCGGCGCCGGCGGCGCCAGGCGTCGCCACCGCCGCGCCGACGCGCCGGCTGCGGGCCTTCCCCCGGTCGAGCGTGCCGCTCTCGATCCGCTGGTTCCCCAGCCCCACCGGCGGCGAGTGGGTGGGGGTGATCACGTCGGGGGTGAATCTCGTCGTCGACGGCGTCGACCCCGCCGGGCCGCTCGACATCGCCGCCGACCGGGTCGTGCTCTGGACGCGCAGCGGCACCCAGCCGGAGCTCGACGGCAACGCCGCCCAGACGGCCGACACGCCGCTGGAGCTGTATCTCGAAGGCAACGTCGTCTTCCGCCAGGGGCAGCGCGTCGTCGAGGCGATGAGCATGTTCTACGACGTGCCGCGTTCCTCGGGCGTGATCACCGGCGCCACCGTGCTCACGCCGGTCGACAATTACGCCGGTTTGGTCCGCGTCCGCGCCGACGTGCTCCGGCAGGTCGATCGCAGTCGGTTCGTGGCCGAGCGCAGCGGCGTGACGTCGAGCCGGCTCGGCGTGCCGACGTGGGAGTTCCGGTCCCGGCAGCTCGAGTTCACCGACGAGCAGGTGCCGCTGGCCGGCCCCGACGGCCGGCCCCTCGTCGACTCGGCCACCGGCGAGCCGGTTCTCGAGCACCAGCAGTTCCTCACCAGCCGCGGCAACACGCTCACCATGGGGGGCGTGCCGGTGCTGTGGTGGCCGGTGCTGGCGACCAACGCCAAGAAGCCGACCTTCTACATCAACAACGTCCAGGTGAAGAACGACCGGATCTTCGGCACGCAGCTGCTCACCAGCTGGGACGCCTTCCAGGTCTTCGGCTGGCGCCGGCCGCCCGACGGCGTCGACTGGAACTTCGACGCCGACTACCTGAGCTACCGCGGCTTCGGCGGCGGCACCTCGCTCCTCTACAACCGCCCCGACTTCCTCGGGCTCGGCTCGCCGGCCAACGGCGTCCTCGACGCCTGGTTGATCGGCGACCATGGCATCGACAACCTCGGCCTCTACCGCCGCGACTTCACCTATCCCAATGCCTTCCGCGGCCGCTCCTTCTGGCGCCACCGCCAGGATCTCGGCGGCGGCTGGCAGGCCCGCGGCGCCGCGGGGTGGATCAGCGACATGAACTTCCTCGAGGAATACTACGAGGCGGAGTGGGAGGAGGGCTACGAGCAGCGCACCTGGCTCGACCTGCGCCGCCCGATCGACAACCGGGAGCTGCGCCTCCTCACGAGCGTCCGCGTCGATCCGTTCTTCACGCAGACCGAATGGTGGCCGCGGCTCGACCACTACTTCATGGGGCAGCCGCTCCTGAACGACGCGGTGAGCTGGTACGAGCACAGCGGCTTGACCTACGCCCGCCAGAGCCTCCCGCAGACGCCGA
>CAWUOA010000569.1:0-2320 GCA_963923225.1 uncultured Planctomycetaceae bacterium | reverse complement strand
GGGTCGAGTTCCACCGCCATGCGGATCGACCGGGCCGCCGCCTTGAAGACCGCCTCCGCGATGTGGTGGGCGTTGCGGCCGTGGTGGAGCAGGGCGTGGACGTTCGCGCCGGCGGCGGAGGCGAAGCCCTCCCAGAAGACCTCGACGAGCTGGACGTCGAAGCTGCCGATCATCGGCACGGGGAAGTTCACGTCGAACACCGTGGCGGCCCGGCCGCCGAGGTCGACCGCCGCGGTGACGAGCGTCTCGTCCATCGGCAGCACACAGTGGCCGTAACGACGGATGCCGCGACGCTCGCCGAGCGCCTCCCGGACCGCCTGGCCCAGCGCCCGCCCCACGTCCTCGACGGTGTGGTGGCCGTCGACGTGGACGTCCCCGTCGCAGCGGATCGCCAGATCGACGAGCGAATGCCCGGCGAGCAGGGTGAGCATGTGGTCGAAGAAGCCGATGCGCGTCGCGACGTCGGCCTTGCCGGTGCCGTCGAGATCGACGGCGAGGACGATCGCGGTCTCGGAGGTCGTGCGCGACACGGTGGCGGTGCGGTGCATGGGAACGGCCGAGGGGGCGGGGAGTGGGGAAGGACTCAGCCGGCGAGGATCTCGCCGAGCGCGGAGAGGCAGGCGTCGATCTCGGCGTCGGTGCCGACGGTGATACGGAGACCGTCGCCCCAGCCGGGATAGTTCATGAGGCGGACGAGGATCCGGCGCGACTTGAGGGCCTCGTAGATCGGCCGGTGCGGTCGCGACGGGTGCGTGCACCAGACGAAGTTCGCCTGGCTCTCCACCACGTCGAAACCGAGCGAGCGGAGCGCGGCGACGAGGCGGGCCCGGGTGGCGAGGAGCAGCGACCGATTGGCCGCGAGCCATTCGCGGTCGCCGATCGCGGCGGTTGCGGCGGCGATCGCCAGGGCGTCGCAGTTGTAGGAATCCTTGACCTTCTCCATCTCGCCGACGATTTCGGGCCGCGCCACCGCGAAACCGAAGCGGATGCCGGCCAGGGCGTACGACTTGCTCAGGCTCCGCGTCACGATCACGCGCTCGCAGGAGCGGACGAGCCCGACGCAGTCGCCGTCGGCGAAGTCCGCGTACGCCTCGTCGACGACCAGCGGACAGGGGAGCCGCGCGGCGACGGCCGCGAGCGCCGCAGGGGCCACGGTCGTGCCGGAAGGGCTATTGGGGTTGGGGATGATCGCCAGTTTCACCGGCCGGCCGTCGGCGGCGAGGGGGGCGGCGAAGCGGTCGGGGAGCGACCAGTCGGGCTCGAAAGGCACCTCCTCGCAGACCGCGCCCTGCAGGCCGGCGAGCGTGCGGTAGAGGACGTAGCTCGGGGTGGGCATGCGGAGCACGTCCCCCTCCCCCACGAACGTCCGCACGAGGATCGTGAGGATGTCGTCGCTGCCGTTGCCGCAGAGGATCCAGTCGGGCTCCACGCCGAGGATCTCCGCGGCCCGCTCGCGGAACCGCGCCGCGGTGGGATCGGGGTATTTGGAGAGCGAGCGGCCTCCGAGGAGGGCGGTGACCGCCGGGGCGACGGCGGGCGACGGCGGATAGGGATTCTCGTTGGTGTTGAGCTTCACCCACTCCCCGCCCTGCGGCTGCTCGCCCGGCACGTAGCCCGCCATGGCGGCGATGTCGGGGCGGACGAGCGCGGCGGCACGTTTCGCGGCGGACGGATCGGGTGATGCGGTCGGTTTCATGACCGAAGTCTACCTCACCGGTCCGGCGCCTCCCGCGGAAGCTCGCCAGGCCGCACCGCCGGCACGACCCGCTCGACCGCACCCCCCGGCACCGGTCGGGGCGATCCGGGGGCACGGTCGACGCGGTGGCGGTGGACGTCATACTGGCCGGCCGAGGACCGATCCTCACGAATCGCCCGGGACCGGAAGGGAGACGACGATGGACCTGGTTTGGATTCTCGCGGCCGTCGGTGCGGGAACGTGCTTCGCGCTCCAGGCCTCGGCGAACGCGTCGCTGCGGGCCCACCTGGCGAGCCCACTGTGGGCGGCGTTCTTCTCGATCTGCGGCACGATCATCAGCGCCGTGACCGTGATGCTCCTCCTCCGCCCGTCACCCCCCGCCGCCGAAGCGGCCCGGGCCGCTCCCTGGTGGAACTGGATCGGCGGCCCGCTGGGAGCCCTGATCGTCCTCTCCGGCGCCACGCTCGCCCCGCGACTGGGCGCCGCGGCCTTCATCGCCGCGGTGGTGGGGGGCCAATTGGCCTGCTCGCTCCTGCTCGACCACTTCGGCCTGATGGACCTCCCCCGCCAGGCGATCACCCCCGGTCGGATTCTCGGGGTGCTCTTGGTCTTCGCCGGGGTCGT
>CAWUOA010000568.1:0-2327 GCA_963923225.1 uncultured Planctomycetaceae bacterium | reverse complement strand
AGAGACAGCCGCCGGCGTGCTCCGCCACCGGCCGGCGGCGGAGCACGCCGGCGGCGAAGAGCCCCTGGACGACCAGGAGGATCCCCGCCGCGATCGCCAAGAGCGCCGGGACGTTCGTCCAGCCGGTCAGGTGCTCCGAGACCCGGGCTCCCGCGAAGCCGGCGACGGCGCCCAGCACGGCGTAGGTGAAGAGCCGGCCGGCGGAATAGGCGGTCTGACGGAGGAGGTTTTTCCGGAGGGCCGGCGTGGCGCTGCCGATCGCCAGCGCGAAGGGGCCGCACATCCCCAGGCAGTGGGCCGAGCCGAGCATGCCCGACGCGACCAGGAGCGGCCACTCGATCATCGGGCGGGCTCCTGTGTCGGGCCGTCGGGCATGGGGGGAAGCGGCGACGCCTGCGGCACCGGATCGGCCAGACGCAGCGACGTCGTCACCACCAGAAGGCTGCTTGCGAGCATCGCCGCCGCGGCGAGCGCCGGATGGACCCGCCCCGCCGCCGCCAGCGGCACCAGCGCCGCGTTGTACCCGAACGCCCAGAGGAGATTCCAGCGGATGGTGCGGCCGGTGCGGGCCGCGAGATCGACGAGCCACGGCAGGTCGGAGAGATCGTCGCGCAGCAGACAGATGCCCGCCGACCAGCGGGAGACGTCGGCCCCGCAGCCGAGGGCCACGCCGACGTCGGCCGCGGCGAGGGCCGGGGCGTCGTTGATGCCGTCCCCTGTCATCACCACGCCGCCCGAATCGGCGCGGAGGGCCTCGATGCGGGCGAGCTTCCCCTCGGGGAGCAGCGGCGCTTCCCACGCCATGCCGAGGGCGTCGGCGACGCGGGCCACGCGCGACGCCCGGTCACCCGAGAGGACCAGAAGCCGCGCCCCCGAATCCCCGAGGGCGGCGAGCGCCTCGGCCGCCTCGGGACGGATCGTCTCGCGGAACCACACCCGCCCCACGACGGCGCCATCGACGGCGATCGACACGGTCGGATCGTCGGGGCGGGCCGCGGCGTCGTCGTCGCCGATCCAGCGCGGACTGCCGAGGCGGATCGAGCGCGGGCGTCCGTCAGGGGCGTGCTGCACGCCCGTCACGCCGCAGCCGGCGACGGAACGACCGTCGAGGATCGCGACCGGAGCGAGGCCGAGGCGCAGCGCCTCGTTCTCGAGGGCCCGGGAATGGACGTGCGTCGAGCCGCGGGCGAGTCCCGCGGCGAGGGACAGTAGCGCCGCGTCGTCGGCGATGCCGGCGGGAAGCGCCGCGGCGGTGCGCTCGATCGCCGCCACGCGCGAGTCGACGGTGAGCGTGCCGGTCTTGTCGAAGCAGAACGTCCGCGCCCGCCCCAGGCGCTCGAAGGCGTCGCCGTCGCGGACGAGCACGTGGCGCCGGGCCGCCCGGCCGATCGCCGCCCACAGGGCCAGCGGCGTCGCCAGCCCCAGGGCGCAGGGACAGGAGACCACCACCACGGCCAGGCCCGCGAGGATCCCCGCCGCCGGGCCGGCCGCGCGCCAGTGCCACACCGTGGCCCCCAGCGCGACGACGAGCACCAGCGGCAGGAACCAGGCCGAGACCGTCTCGGCGAGCCGCTGCTGCCGGCTGCCGCGGCTGGCGGCGGCGGAGACGGCGTCGATGAGGCGCTCGAGCGTGCCGGCCCCCGGCGCGGCGGTGACTCGAAGCGAGAGCTCGCCGTCGAGATCGAGCGAGCCGCTCCAGAGCACGTCGCCGCGCCCCTTCACCACCGGCTCGCTCTCCCCCGTCACCGCCCGCTCGTCGACGCTCGCGCTCCCCGCGACGATCCGAGAGTCGGTCGGCACGTGCTCCCCAGGCAGGATCCGCAGCACGTCTCCCGGGGCCACGTCGGCAAGGGCCACCTCCGCCTCGCTGCCGTCGGGCGCGATGCGGCGGACGGTGTCGGGGAGGAGGGCACGGAGCTCGCGGAGGGCGGCGGTGGTGCGGAGCTTGCCCGAGGCCTCGAGCCAGCGGCCGAGCGTCACGGCCAGGAGCACCATGCAGGCCACCTCGAAGTAGACGTGCCCCTCCCCCTGCCAGGTGGCCCACGCCGACTGCACGAACGCCGCCCCCACGCCGAGGAGGAGCAGCACGCTGATCCCGGGCCGGCCGCGGCGGAGATCGCTCCAGGCGTCGTCGACCAGCGCGCCCCCGAGGAGCACCATCACCGGCGCCGTGAACAGGAGGCAGGCGTGGCGGGCGAGATCGTAGAACGCGCGCGACCGCTCGGCCCCCTCGGCGAGCCCCTGGTCCTGCGACCAGAGGAGCATCGTGAACACCATGACGTTCATGGTGAAGAAGATCGCCAGCCCCAGGCGGGTCATCATCCACC
>CAWUOA010000567.1:0-2335 GCA_963923225.1 uncultured Planctomycetaceae bacterium | reverse complement strand
CGCCGGCCGCCCGCTGCCGTGGGTGCTCTCGAACCCGTTCTACGTCGAGTGATCCCGCGAGAGGCTCCGGGAGCGCGAGGCCGTGCCCGTCGCGTTCACCGGGGCCACCGGAGTGCCCCGCCATGATTCTTCCCCGTCCCGCGTCCGGAGCCACTCCCGCGCCTCCCGGCGTGCTCGTGATCCTCGGCGCCTCCGGCGACCTGACGAAGCGGCTCCTCCTGCCGGCACTGTTGAACCTCGCTTCCGATGGGCTCCTTCCGGACGCCTTCGCCGTCGTCGGCATGGGGAAGACGCCCCTCGACACCGCCTCCTTCCGCGCCCAGCAACGGCAGGACATCCGCGGGTTCGCGACGCGGCCGAGCTTCGACGAGGCCGCCTGGGAGTGGCTCGAGCCGCGCCTCCATTACATCACCGGGGAGTTCGACGATCCCGGCGCGTTCGCCCGCCTCCGCACGCTCGTCGAGGAGGTGGGCGCCGCGAGCGGGGCCGCCGCCAACACGCTCCTCTACCTGGCGATCTCGCCCGAGTTCTTCGCGCTGGTGAACAGGCAGCTCGATGCTGCCGGCTTCACCGGCCTTCCCGGCAGGCGGGGCATCATCGTCGAGAAGCCGTTCGGCCGCGACCTCGCTTCGGCGCGCGAGTTGAACCGCTCGCTCCTCGGCCACTGGCGCGAGGACGAGATCTACCGCATCGACCACTACCTCGGGAAGGAGACGGTGCAGAACCTGCTCGCCTTCCGTCTCGCCAACGGGATGTTCGCCCCGCTGTGGAACGGCCGTCACATCGACCACATCCAGATCTCGGCGGCCGAGACCGTCGGCGTGGAGGGGCGGGGCGGCTACTACGACCGCACCGGCGCCGTGCGCGACATGATCCAGAACCATCTCATGCAGGTCCTCGCCTACCTCGGCATGGAGCCGCCGGAGTCGCTCGATCCCGACGCCGTCCGCGACGCCAAGGCGCGCCTGCTCGCGGACGTGCGCCCGCCGACGGCCGCCGACGTGGCGGGCGGCTGCGTACGCGGACAGTACGGCCCGGGAAGGAAGGCCGACGGGTCCCCGACCGTGGGCTACCGGCAGGAGCCGTCGGTCGATCCACGCTCCGCCACCGAGACCTTCGCCGCGCTCCGCCTCCACATCGACAACGACCGCTGGCAGGGGATGCCGGTCTACCTCCGCTCGGGCAAGGCGCTGTGGAAGCGCGGCACCGAGATCGTCGTCCAGTTCCGGGACGACGGGGCGGGCGGAATCGTGGACGGTCGTCCCGGCATGGCCCGCACGGGCAATCTCCTCGTGTTCCACATCCAGCCCCACCAGGCCGTCGAGATCCGGATGTCGACGAAGCGCCCCGGGCCGGCCTTCACGCTGCAGCGCACGGGGATGCGATTCGATTACGCCGACGCCTTCCAGGCGGCGCGGGGCACGGGGTACGAGGTCCTCCTCCACGCCGCCCTGGCGGGCGATCCGACGCTCTTTTCGCGGACCGACTTCGTGGAACGCGCCTGGGAGATCGTGCAGCCGGTCCTCGACGCCTGGGCGGCGGCGCCGCCCGACCGCTTCCCCGACTACGCCGCCGGCACCTGGGGCCCGCGGGCCGCCGCCGACCTCCTCGCCCGCGACGGCCGCCACTGGCACGAGATCCTCAACCGCGACCTGTTGGCCCGCTCTCCCTTCTTCGCCGAAGCGCCGCCGCTCCTCCTCACCGCCATGCTCCCCGCCTTCCGCCCGATGGCGGTGTCGGCCGGAGGCACGGTCGTCGAGGCCGGGGCCCGCGACGACGCGATCTACTTCGTCTGCCGGGGATCGCTCGAGGTCCTCCGCCCGGACGGCTCCGCGCTCGGCGTCCTCGGCGAGGGGGAGTTCTTCGGGGAGATGGCGGTGCTCTTCGCCCAGCCGCGGAGCGCCACCGTCCGCGCCACCTCCGACTGCGACCTTCTCGTCCTCGACGGGGAGGACTTCCGGCGGATCATCGAGGGCTTCCCGGCGGTGGAGGCCGAGTTCCTCGCGATCGCCGAGCGCCGTCTGGCGTCCGGCGCCTGAGAGGCCGGCTCACGGCGCGGCGGAGGGAGCCGCCGCGGGCTCGGCCGGCTTCGGCGGACGGCGGCGTTCCTGCATCAGCCCCTCCCGCGGAATCATCTCGTTGGCCCTTCCGCCGCGCTTCCTCAGCGTGAAGCCGTCGTACAGGCCGCCGATCGCCGTCCGCGATTCGAAGCGCAGCTCGTCGCCGTCGATCTCGACCACCTGGAAGAGCTGCGTGTCCTCGCCGAGCCGTTCCATCAGTGGATGGCTGTCGCTGACGTCGTACTGCTTGGGCCCGCTGACGCTGACGACGTACA
>CAWUOA010000566.1:0-2339 GCA_963923225.1 uncultured Planctomycetaceae bacterium | reverse complement strand
CTCGGGGAGGGCACGCGGAGGCGGCGCGTCGGCGACTCCGGCGTTCGTACTCGGTGCCGCCTCCTTCGGCGTCAGCGAGCCGGACTGCTCCCGCGAGTCGGCGGTGCCCTTCGCCTTCCAGCCGTCGGCCCGTGCGCGCGGCCCGGCGGAGCCCTGCTGGGAGCTCGCATCCTGGCGGGCGTGGGCCTGCCCCGGCACGAGCGCCGTGGCGACGAGGAGCCCCAGGAGCAGAGGCCGTGACGACGAAACCACCGGTATGATGCGCATGTGTCGGTCCCCCCGACGCGCTCCATCGGACCGCGGGGCGGCGGCGCTGGAGCGGACCGCCCTTCCGTCGGTCCTCCTTGCCTCCTCCCCGCCGTCCCGGGGCGGCGTCGCTCCGGCCGCATCCCGCCGTGAGCCCGCACGCTCGCCGTCCCTTCTCCAGCTCCCGGCCCTCCGCCAACTCTCCCCGCCACCTCGCTTTCCCACCGTCGCCGCTTCCGGCCCCCCCACCTCCGCCCGAGATTCCGTCCATGGCTCCGCTCGTCGACCTCCCCGGTGCCGTCGGCTGCCTCGAGGCGCTGCGGCGCGCGGAACGCCGCGTGGTGCTGGTGGCCACCGGCGGGGGATCGGCGGCGATTCCGGCGCTCGTCGGCATCCCTGGCTCGAGCACCGTGATCGACGAGGCGCTCGTACCCTACGCCCGGGCCGCGGTCGACGCCCTCCTCGGCGGCCCCCAGGAGAGCTACTGCGGCCCCCGCGCCTCCAGGCGTCTGGCGATGGCCGCCTGGCAGCGCGGCCGTCGCTACGGCACCCCCGCGACGAACGCCGTCGGCATCGCCTGCACCGCGAGCCTGGCGACGACCCGCGAGAAACGGGGCGAGCACCGCGCGGTGGTCGCCGTGCAGACGCTCACCGCGACCACCGTCTCGTCGCTTTTGCTCACGAAGGGACGGCGGACCCGCGCCGAGGAGGAACGGGTGGCGGCGGCGTTCCTCCTCGACGCGCTGGAAAGCGGCGGCGCCGAAGCGACCCCGTCGGGCGCGCTCGATCCACTCCTCGGCGACGGGGAATCGGTCGTGGTGGAGTCGACCCGGGCCGAGCCGGGATGGAGCGAGGTCCTCGCCGGCACTTCCCCCCGGGCGCGCATCGGGCCTGCGACGAGCGCCCGCGAGGCGATCTTTCCCGGGTCGTTCGATCCGCTCCACGACGGCCACCGGGCGATGGCCCGCATCGCCGCACGGATCACCGGCCTGCCGGTGGCGTGGGAGCTCTCGATCGGCAACGTCGACAAGCCCGCCCTCGACTTCGCCGAGATCCGCTCGCGGAGCGAACGGTTCGCCGGACAGGGCGCCTGGCTCACCTCCGCGCCGACCTTCGTGGAGAAGCTCGACCTCTTTCCAGGCGCGCCGCTGGTGGTCGGGGCCGATACGTACGCGCGGCTCGGCGATCCCCGTTACTACGGCGGCTGCGGCGAACGGGCCCGCGAGGCGGTGGAGCGGATCGCGCGGGAGTCGGGGGGGCTCGTCGTCTTCGGCCGGGCACGCGACGGCGTGTTCGTCGATCCGTCGCGCGTGCCGGCCCCGGAGCCGCTGCGTGCCATCGCCACGTTCGTGGGGGAGGCGGAGTTCCGCGACGACGTCTCGAGCACGCTCCTCAGGCGGGCCGCTTCGGGCGACGGCGACTGAAGGCGCGGCGGCCGTCGCGACCGCTCACTTCCCGCGGACGCTCCGCCCGCGGCGGGTGGCGAGCATCGCCTTCCAGAACCCGAGGAAGGCGAGGACGCATCCGAGGACGACCACCGGCCGCCGCGGGTCGTGATTGAACGTCCAGGAACCGGCGGCGAGGATCGATCCCCAGACGAGGACGGCGATCATGATGCCGCGGATGATCCGGTCGGCATCGGGAGGCTGAGGCGTGGTCATGCCTCTACTGTAGCCCGTTCCGGACGCCCGGCCCGGTGGCCGGGGGCCCGACGCGCAAAAAAAAGGCCCCCGGAACGGTCCAGATCCCAGGGGGGCGGGGAACCTGAACCGTTTCCGGGAGCGATTGGACGGGCACTCGATTTTTGGGGAAACCGATGATCGGAGGGCTGCGGGCGGCGTCCGTGCCACCCGAAGCCCTCCGTGACGACCCGCGGCGTGAACCGCAGTCGTCAACCTCAAGGTGGTGCGGAAAGTAGAAGAGCGGTTTTCTCGGGTCAAGGCCGCTTCAGAGAGGCATTCCAGGTCTTTTTTTCGGGTATTTCGGCGATCCGGGAAGCCCTGGCAACGAGCCCTCCCCACGACGGCGCAGGCGGCGCGGTCCGGGCAAGGAACGGCTATGCTCTGCCGACGCCCCCGCGTCGTTCGCTGCGG
>CAWUOA010000565.1:0-2344 GCA_963923225.1 uncultured Planctomycetaceae bacterium | reverse complement strand
GTGGCGCGGCGTGTCGGTCAACGGCGAGTACTACGTTCGCTTCCTCGACGGCTTCTCCTTCGCCCCGGTGACGCCGCCGCTCCCCGTGCCCCCGTCCTACGGCGGCATCCTCGACCAGGGCGCCGCGGGCTACCTCGGCTGGTGCTTCGTGCCGCGCGCCTGGGAGGTCTACGCGCGGTCGAGCGTGGTCACCGGCCCCTTCGGCAACGGCCAGGAGTACGGCGGCGGCATCAACCGCTACATCAACAACTCCCGCCAGGGCCGCCTCACCCTCGAGGCGATCCACATGCTCCACAACCCCGCCCAGAACATCCTCTACCCCTACCGCGCCGGGTACACCGGCACCGCGATCCAGACGCAGCTGGTGGTGGCGTTTTGAGGTGTCACGAGCCCTTGTGGACGAGGATCGGGCGGAGCTCGCGGACGATCTTCGTCAGATCGCGCTGGGCGCGCATCACCGCGCGGATGTCGCGGTAGGCGCTCGGGGCCTCGTCGACCAGGCGACCGGCACGCTTGGCGTCGAAGATCACGCCGTGCATCTCGCGGACGAGCCGACGGGCGTCGATCTTCGCGGCGGCCTCGCCCCGGGGCAGGACGCGGCCGGCGCCGTGCGAGCTCGACTCGAGGCTGTCGGGGTGGCCGCGGCCGATCGTGTGGAAGCTCGCCGTGCCCATCGACCCGGGCACCAGTCCTGCTTGGCCGTCGGCCGCGGGGAGCGAACCCTTGCGGTGGACGACGAACTCGGCGCCACCATGCCGCTCGAGCGCCAGATGGTTGTGGTCACAGTCGACAAGCGAGGTGCGGTCGAGCGTGGCGCCGAGCGTGTCGGCGAGGATCGCGGCCGTGGCGTCGATCATCCGCGCCCGGTTCGCCTTCGCCCAGGCGCGGGCCCAGGTGACGTCGGCCAGATACGCCCGCCCCGCGGCCGTCGCCACGTCGAGCGCCACGGGCGCCCCGTCGGCCGGCGCCGTCGCACGGGCCAAGTGCCAGGCGGTGATCGCCTGCCCCATGCCGCGGGAGCCGGAATGGAGCATGAGCCACAAGGCGCCGTCGGCGTCGGCCTGCAGCTCGAGGAAATGATTGCCGCGGCCGAGCGAGCCGAGCTGCCAGCGCCCCTCGCGCGTGGCCGCCCGCGCGAGGCGCTCGTCGGAGAGCCCCTCGGGGGCGATCGGGCCGTCGAGCCGCTCGGGCACGTCGCCCGGTGCCGCCTTGAGCGAGGGCACGGCACGGGCCAAGCGCGCGAGGATCGCCCCGCCGAGACGCGGCTCGTGTTGAATCGCCTCGGCGGGCACGTCGAAGCGCACCGCGGCCATCCCGCAGCCGATGTCGCCGCCGACCGCCGCCGGGTAGAGGAGCCCCTCGGTGGCCAGCGCCACGCCGACGCACACCTCCCCCGCCCGGTGGACGTCGGGCATGACCGCCAAATGGCGCACCGCCGGCGCCCGCGCGAGCGTCTCGAGCGACCGCGTGACGTCGGCGGAGAGCGGGCCGGCCAGCCAGCCGTGGACCGGCACGCCCTCCGCGGCGGGAAGTGTCATCGTCGAACCTCGACTCACGCGCGTGCCTCCTCCCCCTCCGGGGTCGCGAGGTACTCGAACAAGAGCGCGGGCGCCCGCTTCCGCGTGATGGCGTGGGCCACCTCGGCGCGGAACTCGGCCGCGTGGGCCTGGAGCCGGGCGAGCACCTCCTGCGGTGCCGGCGGCGTCTCTCCCGGCATCGCCCCGACGATCACCAGCAGCTGCGAGGCGTCGGGCGCCGGGAGAACCCTGACGACATGGAGATCGCGCAGACAGTCGTCACCGCAGTCGCCGAGCACGAGCGAGAGCGTGTCGGCGACCTGACGGCAGAGCTGGAGATCCTTGCGATCGTGGGACGGCGAACGGAACGAATCGGAACCGGAGGACCGGCTCCCCTTCTGGAAATGCTTGGACATGGGATTCCTGGTTGGGTGTCCGCGGAGGCGCGGACGGAGTGGAGTCGGACGGATCGAACGGAAGCCCGGCTGCCGACGCCGGCGACGACGTGCGCACCCGCCAGGCGCAGGGCCGGGCGCGGAGGAGACACGACGAGCGGGAGCCCGGGGACGAGCGGCTGCGGGGAGCGTGGCCGGAGCAGTCGACGACCGCTCAGGGCACGAAAACCCGCAAAAAACGCCCGGGAAACGACGGGGCGAAGGAAACCGCGAAGGGGTGCGCGTCAGGCCGAGCGGCCGACACGCACCGACGAGGCGATCGCCATGCAGGAGCGAATGTCGTGCAGCATGGGGTGGCCTCCTGCGGGAAGAAGATGCGACGGACGGCCCGCCGCGTGAAACGAACTCTCCAAGGAGACTATCGGCGAGCGT
>CAWUOA010000564.1:0-2351 GCA_963923225.1 uncultured Planctomycetaceae bacterium | reverse complement strand
CGGTCCGACGGCTCTCGTCAGCCGAGGATCTCGCCGATCACCCGGGCGGGCTTCACGCCGGTGAGGCGTTCGTCGAGGCCCTGGAAGCGGACGGAGAGCCGCTCGTGGTCGAGGCCGAGCTGGTGGAGGAGCGTGGCGTGGATGTCGCGGACGTGGACGCCGCCCGACACCGGGGCGAAGCCGAAGTCGTCGGTCTCGCCATGGACGCACCCCGGACGGAAGCCGCCGCCGGCGAACCACATCGTGAAGGCGTCGATGTGGTGGTTGCGGCCGGTGCTCTCCCGCTTCTCCCCCATCGGCGTCCGGCCGAACTCGCCCCCCCAGACCACGATCGTGTCGTCGAGGAGCCCGCGGCGGGCGAGATCGGACACGAGTGCCGCGCTGGCCCGGTCGACCTGGCCTGCCACCTCGGGGAGATGCTTCTCGAGATTCTCGCTCGGGCCCCCGTGATGGTCCCAGTTGGTGTGGTAGAGCTGCACGAAGCGCACGCCCCGCTCCACCAGCCGCCGGGCGAGGAGGCAGTTGCGGGCGTAGGTGCTCTCGCGCGGATCGGCGATGCCGTACAGGGCGAGCGTCTCGGCCGTCTCCCCCGACAGGTCGACCAGGTCCGGGGCGCTCGACTGCATCCGGAAGGCCATCTCGTAGGCGGCGATCCGCGTGGCGATCTCGCCGTCGCCGGTCACCGCCAGCCGCCGGGCATTGAGCCGGTTCACCGCCTCGACCACGCCCTGCTGCCGCGCGCGATCGACGCCGTCGGGGCTCGAGAGATCGAGGATCGGGTCGCCGGTGTTGCGGAAGGGGACGCCCTGGAAGGCGCTCGGCAGCATCCCCGCCCCCCACAAGACCGCGCCGCCGCGCGGGCCGCGCGGGCCGCTTTGGAGGACCACGAAGCCGGGAAGATCGCGGCTCTCGCTCCCCAGCCCGTAGGTCACCCAGGCGCCGATGCTCGGCCGGCCGAAGCGGCCGGTGCCGGCGTTCATGAAGAGCTTGGCGGGGGCGTGGTTGAAGAGGTCGGTCGAACAGGTGCGGACGATCGAGAGCCGATCGACGATTCCCGCCGTGTGCGGGAGGAGATCGCTGATCCACGCGCCGGCGGCGCCCGCCTGGCGGAACGACCGCTTCGGGGCGAGGAGGTCGACGCGGTGGCTCGAGTCCATGAAGGCGAAGCGCTTCCCCGCCACGAAGCTCTCCGGAATCGGCTGGCCGTCGCGGCGGGCAAGCTCCGGCTTGTGGTCGAAGAGCTCGAGCTGCGAGGGGCCTCCGGCCATGAAGAGGTAGATCACTCGCTTGGCGCGCGGCGGATGGTGCGGCAGGCCGGGGAGCCCGTCGGCCCGCGACTCGGGCCCCACAAGCGCCGAGAGCGCCGCGGCCCCCACCCCCACGCCGCAATCGGCGAAGAACTGGCGGCGCGTCGCCTCGCGGAGGAGTCGCTCGGGCGACGCGGCGGACGCGGATCGATCGACTGCTGTCGGATTCATTCGCGCGTCACCGTCTCGTCGAGGTTCAAAAGCACCCGGGCGCAGTCCTCGGGCGGAAGCGCGGCGAGCTCGCGGGCCTCCTCGGCGTCGGGGAAGCGGCCGGTGCAGCGGCGGAAGGCCGCGGCCGGCCCCTCGGCCGTCACTTTTCCGGCGAGCGCCCGGGCGAGCTCGGCGAAGGCGGGGTCGTTGAGCAGGACGAGCGCCTGCAGCGGGGTGTTGCTGCGGTGGCGGCGGGTGCACGACTGGTACCCGTCGGGGGCGTCGAAGGCGGCCAGCGCCGGCAGCGGCGAGGCCCGATAGACGAAGGTGTAGAGCCCGCGCCGGAAGCGATCGGCCCCGGCGCTCGTCGGCCAGTCACGCTTCACCTGGCCGACGGCGGTGGTGCCGGCCGGCACCGGCGGATGGACCGGCGGCCCGCCGATCGTCGGCACGAGCGTGCCACTGGCCGCGAGCGCCACGTCGCGGACGATCTCGGCGTCGAGCCGCAGCCGGGACTGCCGGGCGAGGAGCCGATTCTCCGGATCGATCGCCCGCAGCTCGGGCGTCTCCTCCGAGCGCTGCCGGTAGGCGCGCGACGTCATCACGAGGCGATGGAGCTGCTTCATGCTCCCCCCGCGGCCGTGAAACTCGCGCGCGAGCCAGTCGAGGAGCTCGGGGTGCGAGGGGGGCGAGCCTGCCAGACCGAAGTCGCCGTCGGTCTCCACGAGGCCACGGCCGAAGAGCCGCTGCCAGACCCGATTGACCACCACCCGCGCGGCGAGGGGATTGCCGGGCGAGACGATCCAGCGGGCGAGATCGAGCCGGTTGGCCCGGGGCCCGGCGGCGGCGAGCGGGGGGAGCACCTCGGGGGTGCCGGGGACGACCTCCTCGGCG
>CAWUOA010000563.1:0-2354 GCA_963923225.1 uncultured Planctomycetaceae bacterium | reverse complement strand
TCCGGCGTGGTGTCGCGGTTCGAGGGCGCCACCGCCACCGTCACGCTGGGGGCCACCGAGGCCATCCTCCCGCGCAGCGAGCAGATCCCCGGCGAGACGTTCCATCCGAGCGAGCGGATCCGGGCCACGATCTTCGAGGTGCGCAAGGTCGGCAGCCGGGTGAAGATCATCCTTTCCCGCATCCGGCCACAGCTCGTGCAGCGTCTCTTCGAGCAGGAGATTCCGGAGATCGCCGACGGGGTCATCGAGATCCGTGCCATCTCCCGCGAGCCCGGCTACCGCAGCAAGGTGGCCGTGATCAGCTCCGACAACCGTGTCGACTGCGTCGGGGCGTGCGTCGGTGTCCGTGGCAACCGCATCAAGAACATCGTCGAGGAACTGGGGGGCGAACGGATCGACATCGTCCGCTGGAGCGACGATCTCCAGGTGCTCGTCCCCAACGCTCTCCAGCCCGCGGAGGTCGACGAGGTCATCCTCTGCCAGATGCTCGGCCGTGGCATCGTGCTGGTGCGCGAGGACCAACTCTCGCTGGCGATCGGCCGGCGCGGTCAGAACGTGCGTCTGGCGAGCAAGCTCTGCGGCTGGGACATCGAGATCATGACCCGGGAGGAGCTCGATCAGCAGATCGAGCGTGCCGTCACCGGCTTCTCCTCGATTCCGGGGCTCGACGAGTCGGTGGCCGAGCGGCTGGTGGGAGAGGGCTTCCTGTCCTACGACGATCTCTCCGTCATCGAGCCGGACGATCTGATGGAGATGGGAGGGCTGACGGCCGAGGCGGTCGACGCGATCGTCGCCGAGGCCGAGTCCCGTGCGGCACAGGCGGAGGCCGCCGCGGCCGACGAACGTCGCAAGCAGCGAGAGCAGGAACGGATCGATCGGGCGACGGCCGAGGCCGACGCGGCGGAGCGGGCGCTGGCCGCGACCCGCGAAGCGGCCGAGGCGGCGGCCGGCGGTGCGGCGGCGGACGGATCCGGTGCCGATGCGTCCGGCGAGGGTGTCCCCTCCGGTGGTTCGGAGTGATGGCCGGGGCGGACGGACGGAGTGGAGCGGCCCTTGCGGGGGCCGGAAAATGCCGGGAAACGAGGCGTCGGCTGGGCGGGTGGCATCCCCGCGGGGACGATGCGGCGACGGCCGGCGACAGTCAGAACGGTTTTGCAACGTGCGGTGTTCCGGGTAGGTTTGCGGAATCGGATTCGGGGGTCGGTGGCCCCTCCTCCGCTGCGTTCGGTGCGATCACGTGGGCGGTGACCCGACGAGGTGAGCGTGGCAGTTCGTATCTACACACTGGCGAAGGAATTGAAGCTCGACAGCAAGGAGCTGGTCGAGATCTGCGCCCGCGCCGGTATTCAGGACAAGGGGTCCGCGCTCGCCAGCATGACCGACGAGGAAGTGGTCAAGCTGAAGGAGTTCATGGCCTCGAAGTCGAAGCCGGCGGAGCGACCCGCTCCGGGCGCGGCGCTCGTGCGGCCCGCTGCCCCCAGCCGCCCTTCGGCGTCGGGCAAGCCCCCCGTCATCGCACCGAAGACACCTCCGGCCCCGGCCAAGCCCGGCGCCGCGCCGTCTGAGTCGAAGCCTTCGGTGGTCATGCGGCCGCTCGCCGGCCCTCTCGGTGCCTCCCGTGTCGGCGATGCCCGCCGTGGCGCGGAGCCGAAGGCTCCCGAGCCGCGGGAGATGCAGGCCGAGCAGCCGCCCGCCGAACCGAAGCCCCAGGCGCCGATCGCGCCATTGCCCCCTTCCCCGCCACGCCCCGCCGGACCGCTCCGTCGCGAGGACTACATCGCGCCCGGCGGCGTGGCCGCCCGGGCGAAGCCCCCGGAACTCGGTGGATCGAAGACCCCGGAGGGGCGTCCGCGACCGGGCAGCCTCCGATCGGGCGGCGACGGCCCCAAGCCGGTGCCGCGTCCCGCCTTCAAGCTCGCGCCGCTCCCCGCCGCCGGCCGCACGCCGGTGACGCGCGCGCCGCAGGAGCCGGCCGCACAGAAGCCCGACGTCAAGCTCCCCCTCGACGCCATCCGCAGTGCCAAGGCGGGGGGCACCAAGCCCCTTGCCGACCACATGCGGAAGGCCGAGCAGCGTCAGGCCGCCGAAGGGCGTCCCCGTCCCGGCGCCCCTGCCGGACCCGGCCGTCCCGGGGCCCGCACCGGTCCGGGCATGCCGCTGCCGCCCCTCGATTCCGGTGTCCGCCCGCGCCGTACGCCCACCAAGGGGGGCGGGCCCGGTGACGATCTCCTGGGGGGGCGCGAGGCCCGTCAACTCAGTCGCAAGCGCGTCGATTCGCGCGGGATGGGTGACGACGACGATGCCGGCGGCCGCCGGCGCCGCTCCGCCAAGCTCCGGCGGGGGGCGGCGGTGTC
>CAWUOA010000562.1:0-2358 GCA_963923225.1 uncultured Planctomycetaceae bacterium | reverse complement strand
CGAAAGCGCGATCGCCGCGGTCCGCGTCGTCGTCCAGTCCATCCCGTCGAAGACCATGAGCACGATCCGCGTCTTGCCCGCCGCCACGGCGGCCATCTGCAGCGCGTGGACGTCGGTCTGGTCGAAGTACTCGGCGTCGGGATTGAGGGTGTGGTCGGGGAGGCGGCCGTAGATCGCCTCGAGCTTCGCGCGGTCGCGGTAGGGGCTGTTGGCGCCGGCGACGGCGTCGAGGCCGATCCCGAAGGCATAGACCGGGATCAGCCGGTTGGAATGATTCGACCAGGAGGTGTAGTGCTGCGGCTGGTCGCCCCAGCGCCCCCACGGCGCCCTTCCCGTGTGGGTCGCGATCCACTGCATCTGGGCGAAACGGTCGCCGGGGCGGATCGCGGCGGAGGGAACACGGCTCACCGCGGGCGGATCGGCGGCCGGCGCGGAGAGGCCCGACAGCGCCGCGAGGAGGAGGGCCGGGAGCATCAGCCCCGCGACGGACGGGAAACGACGGGGCATCGACGGGACTCCCTCACGGGCTCGGGCGGAACGCGCGCGACGACGGGGCCATCATCGCTCATGGCGCCTGGGATTGCGCGGGGGCCCGGGCCTTCGGGACGCCGGGGCCGGGTCAGGCCGGCACGTCGTCCCACACCGGCGACCAGAGCGGGAGCCGCGGGAAGAGGATCCCGGCGAGCTTCTGGGCCATCTGCGTCGACGGCTCCATCGTTCCCCGCGCCACCGCCTCGACCGGATCGCACTGCCCGAGCACGAGCCGGGTCAGTTCGTCGTCGGAGACCTTCAGCCAGCTGCGTCCGACGCGGCCGGGGCAGACCGAGGCCTTGCCGTCGGCCACGACGAGCGAGCCGCGGAAGGAGGGGGCGTCGATGCCGAGCTCCACCGTCTCGCGGATGCCGGCCGCCGCCACGCGGTCGACGGTCGACGGAGCGACCTGCTGCAGCACCACGAGCGGATCGAGGAGCCGGGCGACGATCATCCGGTCGTGGATTCCCACGACGCTCTCCCCGCCGGCGACGGCGCCGTGGAGCGGATCGCAGACGCTCGACTCGAAGATGATCTGCTGCCGGTCGTTCTCGATCGCCTCGGCGCAGACGCGGGCGAGGATGTCGCGCTCGAGCCCGGGGAACTCGGGGTCGGCCAGGAGCTCGAGGACGCGGTTGCCCGACTGGATGCAGTAACCGACGATCCGGGCGGAGGTCTCGTGGAGGTCGTAGCGGTCCTGGCCGACCAGGGCCACGAGGATCGAGTCGAAGGCGCCGCGGCTGACGAGCCAGCGCGAGTAGGCCTCGCCGCGGTCGAGGGGGCCGACGAAACGCGCCGCGTTCTGTCGGTAGATGCGGAGGATCGCCGGCAACTCGACGTGGCGCCACTGCCGCATCGACACCGTCTCTCCGCCGCGGGCGACCGGCGCGGGCGCCGACCGCGTCGTGGCCGAGGAGGCGGCCATCGGCTCCTGCCGCTCGAGGAGCCGGGCGAGGATCTCGGCCGGACGCCCCGGCGTGGCGCAGTCGCGGCCCAGGACCGACCAGCCCATCTCGTGGAACGACGCCGCGATGCGGGTCCGGGTGAAGGCGATGGCGGCGCCGATCCGCCGCATCCGCGCCTCGGCCTCGCGGACGAGCCGCTGGCCGTGGCCGGCGCCGCGGCATTCGGGGAGCACCGCGACGCGGTCGAGGACGGCGGAGGGCACCGACGCGCCCCCGACGAAGGTGTTCCGCGGCACGATCTCGGCGTGGCCGACGATCCGGCCGGCGAGGCGTGCGACGAGCCGGTTGGCGGGGTCGTGATCGGGGTGATCGACGGCGGCGTGGAACTCGGCCCTCGACGGCGCTACCGGGAGGCCGGCGAGGAGCTGGAGGATCTCGCTCTGGTCGCCGGCCCTGGCCGGGGCGACCTGGCACTCCTCGAGCATCCATGCCGGCGGTGCGACCGGCGCGACCGGATGGATGGGGAGATGGACGATCGGCGGACGTTTGACCGGGGCGCGTCGGGTGACGACGGCGCCGGACGGACGGACGTCGACGGCGTGGACGGTGGCGGCCGAGGCTTCGACCTGGGGGCGTTCGACGACGGCGGCGGCCTTGGGCGCGACGCGCTGGGCCGATCGCCGCGGGCGGGAGGCGACCGTGGCCACCCGCATCGAATCGGCCCGCACGGCGGCGCGGCGGGGAGCGGCCTTCGCGGCGCGGCTTCCGGCCCGGCGCGGCGACTGGGCATTCTCCGGCTGATCGCCTTTCCCTGGCATGGTGCCTTCCAGTGGCATGTGGCCTCCTCTCCCTGGGGCTTCCTCCGCAGTCCGTTGGCCGAAAGGATAGGCGGATTGTCAGTCGATCTCAAGTAGCAGGAAGC
>CAWUOA010000561.1:0-2367 GCA_963923225.1 uncultured Planctomycetaceae bacterium | reverse complement strand
GGTTCGACTGGACGTTGGTCGAGAAGCACGCCGGGCTCGTGCGCTTCGTGGGGGAGCTCGTCCGCTTCCGGCTCTCCAATCCCACCCTCCGCCGCCGGGCGTTCCTCCGCGGCTCCGCCGCTCCCGCAGAGCCCTTCCCGGACGTGGAATGGTTCTCCCCCGACGGCGGGCCCGTCGACTGGGCCGCCGGCGACGCCGGGCTCGTCTGCTGGTTCACCACGGCGATCGCCCCCGGCGAGTCGCGCGGGGCGGGCCTGCCGCGGCATGTCCTGATTTTCTTCCACGCAGGTTCCGCGCCGCGCGACTTCCATCTCCCCGCCTCGGCCGCCGTCCGCGGCCTCCACTGGAGGCTGCTTGCCGATACCCGGGCCGAGCCGCCCCACGACGTCCATCCCGAGGGCCGGGGGGCGCTGGTGGAGCCGGATTCGCCGCTCGCTCTGCCCGGCAGGGCGCTTGTGTGCCTCGTCGCCGACGACGTCCCGCAGGCCCCGCCGCGGATTGGCAGCACCGCGGCCGCAGCGGTAGATTCGACGTGAGGAGCCCCACTCGAGCCCCCGTTCCGCCCGCGTCCCACCTCCCTCCGAGATCTCCCATGCGATCCCTCTCCCTCTCCGCCGCCCTGCTCCTCCTCGTCGCCGGCTGCCAGCCCGCCGCTCCCCCGGCTCCTCCGGCGGCGTCGAAGCCGGTGGTCGGCCCGGCCCTGGCGAAGCAGGACGATCATGCCGGTCACGATCATGCCGACCATGATCACGGGGGCCACGACCACGCCGACCACGCCGAGAAGGACGCGGACGCCGCGGGTGCCGCAGGGGAGGCGATGGCGGAGGAGCACGAGGGGCACCACCACCCGGAGACGCTGGCCGATCTCGTCGCCGAGCTCGACACGCTCGCGGCCACCGTCCGCGGCGGCCTCGAGAAGGGGGTACGCGAGGAGGCCGATTCGGCCGTGCACGAGTTCGGGCATCTCGTCGAGGACGTCGAGGCGCTGGCCAAGGACGCCAAGCTCCCGGAGGGGGTGGAGGCCGCGGTGGTGAAGGCGGGGAGCGATCTGTTCGACGCCTTCGACAAGCTCGATCAGGCGATCCACGGCTCCGGCGACGTCGCGGAGGCCTGGAAGGGGCAGGCGGAGGGGATCGAGGCGGCCCTGAAGACGTTGAAGGACGCGGTCGCCAAGTGACGACAAGTCTCCTGACGCCGGCCCGGCGAGGGCCGGCGCGGGGGGCGGGGCAGACGGGGCGGTCGGCGTCGACTCGGCCCTGACGAGCCCCCGGCCACGATTTCCGCGAGACTCTCGAAGCAACGGAGAACGGCCATGGAACGGCGCGATTTTCTTTCGGCGGGCGTGGCGGCGGGGATCGGGATGCTGGCGGCGCCGGCGCTGGCGCAGGTCGATGCGGCGGCCCTCCGGGCCACGCTCGTGATGGCCGACGAGCCGGTCGACCCGCTCACGCCGACGGCCGCGAAGGAGACCCTCTCCGCCAAGGACGCGCCGAAAGGGCCGCAGAAGCTCGTCATCGCCGGCCGGATCGGCGCCAAGGGGATGGAGCCGTTCCTCGAGAACAAGGCCTCGTTCGTCCTCCAGGAGATCCCCGCCGACGACCACGCCGGCAAGGCGGGCCACGACGCCGACAACTGCCCCTTCTGCAAGAAGCGTTCGGCCAACGCGCCGATGGTCGCCGTGCAGTTCGTCGGGGCCGACGGGAAGGCGCTTCCCGTCGACTCCCGCAAGCTGTTCGGGATCCAGAAGGGGCAGGAGGTGGTGGTGGCGGGGACGGCGGTCTTCGACCCCAAGCTCGCGATCCCGGTGATCCAGCTCACCGCCGATTCGATCCACGTCCGCAAGCCCGCGAAGAAGTGATCCCGTGAACGGCCCTGCCCCCGCCCCGTTGCCGCGCACGGCGTTCAAGGAGTGGGCCGTGATCTGCCGCGCCCTCGCGGCGGGTCGGCAGGACGTGATCCTGCGGAAGGGCGGGATCGTCGAACCGGGGGGGGCATTCCGGCCGGAGTTCAGCGAGTTCCTCCTCCTGCCGACCTTCCTCCACCAGTCGGCCGAGAGCCTCATTCCCGAGGCGCGGGAGCTTCTCGAGGGGATCGACGTCGACCGGCCTCCCGAGGGCAGCGTCGTCTTCACGCACGCGGCCACCGTCCTGGCGGCCCACCGGATCGTCGAGCGACGTGCCCTCGACGCGTTCCGCAGCCGCCACGTGTGGGCGGAGGGCGTAGTGGACGAGCGCTTCCACCGCTGGAAGGACGAGCTCCACGTCCTCGAGGTGGCGGTCCGCCCCCTCCCCTCCCCCGTCACGCTGCCTTGGCGCGAGAGCTACGGCGGCTGCCGCTCCTGGGTGACCCTCGACGAGCCGGCGGGCG
>CAWUOA010000560.1:0-2370 GCA_963923225.1 uncultured Planctomycetaceae bacterium | reverse complement strand
TGGGCTCGGAGATGTGTATAAGAGACAGGTAGGAGGCGGGTGAGGTCGGCGGCACCAGCGACGGCGCGGCGGTCGAGTAGCCCGGGTAGCCCGGCTGGCCGGAGAGCGCCGACGGGGCCCACTGTCCGGTCTGGGGCAGGGCCTGGGCGATGTTCGCCGGAGGCAGCTGACCCCCCTGAGGGGCATACGGATCCCACGTCGTCGGCGGCGGTGCGAGGTACTGCGCCGGGATCACCCGGTCGAGCTGCGACGACGGCGGCGTGGGGAGCGACACGGTCTGCGCCCGCGCCGTCGCGCACGCCGCGATGACGGCGATCGACCACACGGCTTGGCGGAGCACGGAGTGCAAGGCTGTTCTCCCGCCCGGCGGATGCCGGCCGGCGCGGTCTGTCGGGAATCGGGCGGAGGGGGGTACCGCGCCCGCGGAGCGAGGGTCAAGGTCGCGCCACCCGCCCCCCGAGGGCCCGCCAGGCCCCCGGCGAACTGGGTAAAACGGGTGTTTTCACGCGTGCGCGGCCCGGCGGGCCAGGCGGAGCAGGCGAGAGGGCTACGCTGCTCCCGACGAACCGCGCAGACTCTCCACGAGCCTTCCGCCATGACCCACCCCCCGCAGGAAGCCGACGACTTCGACCTCCCGAGCGTCCGCGCCCAGGCGGGCCTCGCGACGCTCGAGCGCCTCGCCGAGACCGGCTCCACGATGGCGCTGGCGAGGCTCTGGGCTGCCGAAAGGAGCGTCCTCCTGCCGGCCGCGGTCGTGGCGGATCGGCAGACCGCCGGCCACGGGAGGCGCGGCGCCGTCTGGTGGCAGTCGCCCGGCAGCCTGGCGATGAGCCTCGTCCTCGACGCCGCGGCGCTGGGGCCCTCGGCCGGGCCGACGGCGCCGGTGACGCCGCTGTTGTCGCTGGCCTGCGGCGTGGCGCTCGCCGAGACGATCCGCAGCCTCGAGCCGGAGGTCGAGGCGCTCGTTCGCTGGCCCAACGACGTCGTCGCGGGCGGGAGGAAGCTCGCCGGGATCCTCGTGGAGACCGCCGCCGGCGGCCGGATCGTGATCGGCATCGGCGTGAACACCGCGGGCTCGAGCCGCGACGCGCCGCCCAGGCTCGAGCGGCGCGTGGCCACGATTCCCGACCTCGCCGGCCGGCCGTTGCCGCGCGGCAGGCTCCTCGGGGCGCTCGTGCCGCGGCTCCTGCGGCTTCTCGGCGAGACGACGCGCGACGCCGGCGTGCTCGTGGAGCGCTACCGGGCGCTGTGCAGCCTTGCCGGAACGACCGTGACGGTGCACCGCGAGGACGGCCGCCGTCTTTCCGGGCCCTGTCTGGGGATCGACCGCGACGGGGCGCTGGTCATCGACAGCGTCGCCGGGCCGGTGCACCTCGTGTCGGGGAGCCTCACCGATCCGGCCGACGTGTGGCGCGGCGCGGACGGCGGGACGGCTTCCTGACGCCGCGCTCCGCGGCGGGGGGCGTGGGGCGTCGTCCGGCGGGTCCGGTTCGGCGGGCGAAGACGCACACCTCGCGGCCGCCGGTGGAGAGCTGCCGCGCCTCCGGCTCGAAGCCCCATTCCCGGAACTCGTCGAGCCAGCCGTCGAGCGCCTCGGCCCGCGACCACTCCGGGAGCTTGAGCGTGGCGACGATCCCGCGGACGCGCGAGCCGGGGGCCGTGACCGCGCGGGCCAGGGCCTCCATCGTGCTCGTCGGATCGATGTTCATGTCGGTGAGGACCCAGTCGAAGCCGGCGAGATCGCGGAGAGGCACGTCGCGGGCGCGCTTCCGCCACTGGGTGAACCGCGGCAGCGACGCCACCACCGGGTCGACGAGCGCCGGATCGACCGCCACCACGCCGAGGCCCGCCTCGTGGAGGCGCTGGCAGGCTCCGCCGGGGGAGGCGCCGAACTCGCACGCGGTCCCCCCGCCGAAGTCGATTCCGAAGGTGGCGATCGCCTCGTCGAGCTTGAGCCAGGCACGCGACACCTTGTCGCCCGGCAGGTCGCCGGGGTGGAAGCCACCGGGAACGAGCGTGGCAGGGGCCGAGGCCCGGTGCCAGCCGAGCCACCACCGGTCGGCCTCGTCGACGACGCAGTCGAGGACGACTTCCCCCGGCGCCGCGGCGCCGACGCGCGCCATCGGGAGCAACTCCGCGAGCGTCGCCCGCGCGGCGGCGGTGGCTTCGGCCGTCGCGACGTCGGCGGCGGCCAGTCCGCGGAGGTCGCGTGGGAAGCAGTGGATGGCGTCGAAGCGGGCCGGCGGGAGGAGCGCCCGGATCGCGGCGGCGCGGCCGGCATCGTCGTTCCAGCGGGCTTGGCCGAAGGAGTGGAGGAGCGTTCGGGCGAAGACGGTCCGCCCGCGGAGCCGATCGAGGTCGCCGCTCGTC
>CAWUOA010000559.1:0-2371 GCA_963923225.1 uncultured Planctomycetaceae bacterium | reverse complement strand
GGAGCTGGTGAGGCTCGTGAGGTAGGTCTCGAGGAGCTCGTCCGCGGTCATCTGGTGCATGCGGCGGGCGAAGCTCTTGTAGCGGCGGAGGAGCTTGTCCTTCGCCTCCTCGGCCGGAGTCTTCTCCATCTTCTGCACGAGCAGGTCGTACTTGATCCGTTTCCGCCAATTGTCGACCGCCTCGGCCTCGCTCTGGGCCCACGTGGTCGAATCCCGATCGACGACGATCGACTCGTCCTGGTTGAAGTCGAGGGGCTCGGCGAGGAACTTCTCCACCAGCGGGAGCCGGGAATCGACCCGCTCGAGGAACCGGTTGTAGACCTCGTAGGCGAAGCTCACGTCGCCACGCTTGACGAGGTCGTCGAGGGTGTCGCGCTTCTGCATGAAGCCATCGACGTCACTCTGGAGGAAGTAGACCTTCATCGGGTCGAGGGCCTCGAGGAAGATCGAGAACCACCGCCGTGCGATCTCGTCGTCGATGGGATGCTTGGTGAAGTGCTCGCGTTCGACGTAGCTCTTCACCGCCAGGGTGATCTGCCGGTCGTTCGGGCCCGGCTTGGCACCGGCCGCTGCCGGGGCGGGGGCGGGATTCTGGGCGGCCACGGGCCGCATCGACACGCCGCCGAGCAGGGCTCCCAGCAGCACGCACGCCGCGAACCCAGCCAGCGCACGGCCGATCGAACCGCCGCGCGTCCCGTTTCCGGTCATTCCATTGCCCGCGTTGATCACGCCTCGCTCCTCTTCTTCCTGTGCGTTGCCCGGACCCGGCCGACATTCTGACACGTTCCTGCCGCCGTGACGAGGCACGATTGCAGCGGGCGAAACCGCCCGCCGCCCCACCGCGGACACCTGGGGCCAACCGGGCGGGCGGAAATCACCGCGCCGGCCTCGTCCCGGCCGCCTCGGCCACCCGATCGAGCAGGGCCCGCGCCACCTCGTCCCCCGGCCCGAGACGGTGCGCGAGCAGCCACTCGACGGCGGGGTGGCGGGCGCGGGCGCGGATCACCGCGTCGGCCACCTGCTCCTCCACGTGACCGTGAAAGAGGAGGTGCGGTTGGACGACGACGCGCCGCGGCGACGCTCCCGCGGCGAGGCGGAGGGCGAGGCGGTCGAGCGCCTCGTCGACGCCGGGGCGCGCCGCCGCCACGAACCCCACTTCCGTCGGCAGGCCCGACTCGGCGGGCGAGAGCGATGCGGCGAGGAACTCCGCCGCCTGTGCGGGGGTCGACGGGTCGCTCGCCCCGCGGACGACGAAGGCGATCCCCGAGACGCCGCGCGGGCCCGCCACCTCGGCGCGGCGACGGCGCGAGAGGGCGAGGAGCTCAGGGTGGCAGCCGAGCGCGCCGGCCTGTCGCACGCCCAGCCCGAGCCTCCCGGCCGCCTCGCGAAGCGCCTCGGGCACGTCGCGCCGCGCGTGGCCGGCGGTGAAGAGGAGCAACGGCGCGGCGATCACCTCGCGGACACCGCGGGCTCGGAGACGGGCGAGTCCCTCGGAGATCGTCGGCTCGCGGATCTCGAGGAAGCCGAGCTCGGTGGGATGCGGGGCCGCCGCGGCCACCGTCGCCGCCAGCCGGCGGGTCTCGCCGACGCCGATCGGGTCCGCCGTGCCGTGGCCGACGACGAGGAGGCCGCTGTCGGGAGGAAGCGTCGGCACGGTCATCTTCGGCGGCCCCCGCTGATGTCAGGCCCCGGATCGCGACTGGCGATCGACGCGCGGCAGGAGGAGGGCCACCAGAACGAGCGTGGCCACGGCCACCACCAGCGGCAGGACGTGCGAGGGATGCAACGCGAAGAGCACGGAGCCGCAGAAGGGGCCGAGGATCCGGCCGAGCGACGAGAACGACTGGTTGACCCCCAGGACCTCTCCCTGATTCGACGGGTCGGCATGACGGGAGATGAGCGCCGACACGGAGGGGTTCACGAACGCGAATCCCCACACCCCGAGCGCCGAGGCGAGATAGAAGGCCCAGCGCAGCGACGTCGGCACGTCCGGCCCCGCCACGCCCCGGGCATGGATCGCCCAGGCCACCGCCCCCACGCCCCCGAGGCCGAGGATCAGCAGCACCATCCCCGTGGCGAGGAGCCGCGTCTCGGGGAGGCGCTTCGCCAACGGACGGTAGCTGCCGCCGGCGAGGAGCAGCACCGCACCGATCGCCGCGAAGACGAGGAAGTTGTCGTCGTCGGTGAGGCCCAGGGCGCTCTCGGTGAACCGCGCCAGGATCGACTCGAAATTGGCGAAGGCGAAGATCGACATGAACGACACGAGCACCAGCGTCCCCAGCGCCGGCAGGGCGAGGACCCGGGCGGAGCGGCGCAGGCTGAAGAAGTCCTTCCCCGCCTTGTTGGACGGGTCGCGTGTCTCGCGGAACAC
>CAWUOA010000558.1:0-2377 GCA_963923225.1 uncultured Planctomycetaceae bacterium | reverse complement strand
GGCAAGCAGGGCCCGGCCGGCCCGGCGGGCAAGGACGGGAAGAACGGCGCCGATGGCAAGCAGGGCCCAGCCGGCCCGGCGGGAGCCGTGGGGCCGCGTGGTCCGGCGGCGACCGAGATGCACACCGGAGCCCGTGACATCACGGCGCTTCTGCGTCTGCCCGAGGCGGCCCGGATCGACAGCGCGGTGCTGCGTCGCGTCGGCGACACCGTCGAGCTCTCTCTCGACGGCCTGCGGAGCAAGAAGCGGCTCGATGCGGTGCTCGGCAAGGTGCCGGCCGGCTTCCGTCCCTCGCGTCACCAGAGCCTGTGCACCTCCGATGCCGATTTCTCCCGCGTGCGGGTGAGCGTCGACGGCTCGGGGAACGCCTCGATCCAGGCGGCGCAGCCGAAGGATGCGGCCGGTCTGTCGTCGACCTCGACGTCGCTGGTGTGGCTCACCGACGACGAGTGGCCGGCGAAGCTCCCCGGCAAGGATTGGCGCTGACGCGGGGCCGTTCGCGGCAGCGTGGGAAACACCCGACGGGGGTGGCGATGTGCCCGATGGCATGCCGCCACCCCCGCGGTGTGCGCGGTGGCGCCGCGCGGCGGGGATGATTCCGAACCCTACTTATCCGGCGGATGAAGGCGGCGAGGGCTCGCGGCGCCGTCGGAGAACCTCGGTGACGAGCGCCGGATCGACGCCATCGACGAGTTCGACATGGCCCAGGCGCGTGGGGAGCACGAACCGCAGCCGGCCGTGGAGCGTCTTCTTGTCGCGGCCCATCGCCGCCAGCATGTCGCCGGGGGCAGGGGTGGGGCCGGCCTCCAGCCGTGTCGGCAGGCCCAACGCCTCGAGGAGCGCGTCCTGCCTCCGGGCGAACTCGGGGGGAACTCGTCCCAGACGAACCGCCAACTCCGCGGCGTCCGCCATGCCGATCGCCACCGCCTCGCCGTGCAGGAGCGTGCCGTAGCCGGTGAGGTTTTCGTAAGCGTGGCCGAAGGTGTGGCCGTAATTGAGGATCGCCCGCAGTCCCGTCGTCTCCCGTTCGTCGCGAGAGACGACCGACGCCTTGAGGCCCGCGCACCGGGCCACGATCCGTTCGAGTTCCCCCGGCTCCCGGGTCCGGATGGCGTCGACGCGCGCCTCGAGGCTCTCGAAAAGGTCGGCGTCGAGGATCACGCCGTACTTCACCACCTCCGCCAGGCCGCTTTCGAACTCGCGGCGGGGGAGCGTGGCCAGTGTGTCGATGTCGGCGATCACGCCGCGCGGCTGCCAGAAGGCGCCGACCAGGTTCTTTCCGCCGCGGAGGTTGATCCCCGTCTTGCCCCCGATGGAACTGTCGACCTGTGCCACCAGCGTCGTCGGCACCTGCCACACCGGGAGGCCGCGGGCGAACGTGGCGGCGACGAAGCCGGCCAGATCGCCCACCACGCCCCCTCCCACCGCCACGACGTGCGTGCCACGGTCGACGGCCGCGTCGGCGAGGGCTTCCCAGATCCGCGCCGCCTCGGCCACCGACTTCGATCCCTCGCCGCGTTCCACGGGGATCGTCGTCGCCTCGACGCCGGCGTGGCGGAGGGAGTCGGTGACGGCCAGGGCATGGGTTCCCAGGACGCCGCTGTCGGCCACGACGACCCCGCGCCGCGCGCCCGACTCGGCCAGCAGGCCGCCGGTGCCGGCGAGAATCCCGGGGCCTACCCAGATGGTGGAGGAGCGGTCGCCGAGTTCGACGCGGATGGTTTCGGCGGCCACGTCAGGCGACGCTCACGCGGGCGATGTCGTCGTCGGTGACGCTGATCACGCGGGCGAATCCGCTGTGCTGGCGGACGTATTCGAGTTCGGCCGCCTCGGCGGGGCTCGCGTGGAGGAGCGCCTCGGCGCGGGCCTTGTCCGCGGCGGACCAGTCCTCGTACTCCTCGGGCCAGATCGTGTGCCGCTCGACGACGAGCGCTTCACGGTACGGGTCGAAGGCGTTGGCCATCCGCCGGTGCTCCTGCAGGAAAAACCCCTCGCGGGGCGGTGGGATGTCGGCGGGGGCGACGGCGTCGCGGCGGCCCGTCCGACGGCAGGAAACGAGTATACATTGGTCCGACGTCCCTCCCGCTCCGAGGCCACCTCGTGACTCCCCCCGACAGTCGTTCCCCGTCGAGCGGGGCCCATTCGGACCATGCCCGGCCGCCGAGGCAGGCGGCGCGCAGCGGCGCCGGGCTCGTCGTCGGCCTGCTCCTCCTCGGCGTGGCGGCAGGCACCCTGGCCATCGTCTTCCAGCGCGGGCAGACGAGGCGCTGCCTCGCCTTCTACGGGCCAGACGTCGCGCGACGCGTGGCGTCGGCCCCGGTCGTCGAGGCGTGGTGGCTCGCTCCGGGAGACGCGGAGGGAACGCTCGAGTCGGACG
>CAWUOA010000557.1:0-2378 GCA_963923225.1 uncultured Planctomycetaceae bacterium | reverse complement strand
CCCGCCTGGAGGAAGACGCGGATCGGCTTGGGCCGCTCCTTCGTCTGGCGCACGAGCGACGGATAGTGGTCGCCGCCGCGGATGTCTGTGAAGCTGCCGACGTGGGACAGCACCTTGCGGAAGAGGTCGGGACGCTCGAAGGCGACGGTGAAGGCGCAGATGCCTCCCGACGAGATGCCGCAGATGGCGCGCTTGTCGGGGTCGGCCGTGAGCCGCACCCCGGCGGCCTTCAGACGCTCGTCGGAGGCGGCCAGGGGGAGGATCGACTCCTCGAGGAACCTCGCGTAGTCCCCCGAGAGCGTGTCGTATTCGACGCTGCGGTTGTTCGCCGGCGGTTGCCAGCCCGGCTTCTCCCCCGGCAGGCCGCCCGAGTGGCCGGGGTCGACGAAGATCGCCGCCAGCGGCGGGATCTTTCCGGCGTGGACGAGGTTGTCGAGGACGATCGGCACCCGGAACTGCCCCTGCTCGTCGACGTAGGCGTGGCCGTCCTGGAAGACCATCACCGCGAGTCCCTCGTCGCCGACCTTCTTCAGGACCGACTCGGCCGGGAGGTGGATCCACACCCGCCGCACCGTGCCGGGGAAGGCCCCCTGGCTCGAATGGACCACCATCCGCGTCGAGCCCGCGGGGACGCCTTCGCCGCGGGCCGTGCTCGTGGCGGAGAGGACGTAGTCCTTGTCGTGGTCGACCTCCTGGGCGGCGGCGGGCACGGCGAGGGCGATCGCCGCGACGGCGACGAGGGCGCGGAGCGGGGGCGGGACGCGCACGGGAACCTCCGGAACGGGGGGGCGGACGGGGAGGCGCCGCGGGCTACTGCCGGTCGGCGCCGGTGTCGAGGACGGCCATGAAGGCCTTCTGCGGGATGTCGACGCTGCCGACGCTCTTCATCCGCTTCTTGCCCTCCTTCTGCTTGGCCCACAGCTTCTTCTTGCGGGAGATGTCGCCGCCGTAGCACTTGGCGGTGACGTTCTTCCGCATCGCCGAGATCGTCTCGCGGGCGATGACCTTCGTGCCGATCGCGGCCTGGAGGGCGACCTCGAACATGTGCCGGTCGATCTCGCCGCGGAGTTTCTTCACGATCGCCCGGCCGCGCCGGTCGGCGTCGCGCCGGTCGCAGATGATCGACAGCGCGTCGACCTTCTTGCCGCCGACGAGGATGTCGAGGCGGACGAGGTCGGCGGGGAAGTAGCCGACGAGCTCGTAGTCCATCGTGCCGTAGCCGCGGGTCACGCTCTTGAGCTTGTCGTGGAGGTCGTAGATCACCTCGGCCAGCGGCAGGTCGAAGGTGAGCATGGCGCGCGTCGGCGACAGGTACTCGGTCTTGAGGTAGGTGCCGCGCCGGTCGGTGCACAGCTGCATGATCGGCCCGATGTGCTCCACCGGCGTGAGGAAGTTGGTGCGCACGATCGGCTGGCGGAACTCCTCGATCTGTCCGGTCTCGGGGACGTCCTGGGGATTGGTGATCTCGATCGTCTCGCCGTCGCTTTTGAGGATCTGGTAGGTGACGTTCGGCGCCGTCTGGACGAGGTCGAGGTCGGCCTCCTTCTCGAGCCGCTGCTGGATGATCTCCATGTGGAGCAGCCCGAGGAACCCGCAGCGGAAGCCGAAGCCGAGCGCCTCGCTCGATTCCGGCGCGAACTCGAACGACGGGTCGTTGATGGCGAGCTTCTCGAGCGCGTCGCGCAGCTCCTCGAAGTTCTCCCCCTCGGAGGGATAGAGGCCGCAGTAGACCATCCGCTGCGGCGCCTTGTAGCCGGGCAGCGCCGCCGCGCCGTCGTCGCCGGGGATCGTCACCGTGTCGCCGATGTGGACCTGCTTGACGTCCTTGATGTTGCAGACGAGGTAGCCCACCTCGCCGGGGCCGAGGGCCTCGCAGGCCCGCCGCTGGGGGACGAACTGGCCGAGCTCCAGCACCTCGTGCGTGGTGGCGGTCTCGAGGAAGCGGATCTTCTGCCCCTTCTTGATGGTGCCGTCGACGATGCGGACGTAGCAGATGGCGCCGCGGTAGCTGTCGTAGTGGCTGTCGAAGATCATCGCGCGCAGGGTGGCGTCGGGATCGCCGGTCGGCGCCGGGATGCGCTCCACGATCGCGGCGAGGAGCTCCTCGATGCCGATGCCAGCCTTGGCGCTGGCCTTGATGACCTCGGTCGGGTCGATCGCCAGGCTCTGCTCCATCTCCGCCAGGACCTCGTCGACGCGGGCGTGGACGAGGTCGACCTTGTTGATCACCGGCACGATGGCCAGGTTCTGGCCGATGGCGGCGTAGGCGTTGGCCACCGTCTGGGCCTCGACCCCCTGGAAGGCGTCGACGAGGAGCACCGCCCCCTCGCAGCAGGCCAGGCTCCGCGACACCTCGTAGTGGAAGTCGACGTGGCCGG
>CAWUOA010000556.1:0-2380 GCA_963923225.1 uncultured Planctomycetaceae bacterium | reverse complement strand
GGATCAGTTCCGTTCGGAGCGGTCGGACGGGGGGCGACGGTCGGCGGTCCCAGCCGGCGGCGGCAGGATCGCCTGCGGCACGACGAGCCGGCCGCGGGTGCGCATGGCCCGGAGCTCGTCCCGGATCGCCAGACGGCGGATCTCGCGGAGCAGGTTCTTGCGGGCGGCGACCATCGAACGCTCCTCCCGGCGGGCGGGATTGAGAGGGGCAGGGAGGGGGCATGGCCTTCCCCCCACTGCTCCCGTTTCTACGGGGCGGAAGGGGGGAGTGTGCGGATGCACGTCCCTGGTGTCCAGGCGATTTCAGGGTCCCGCAGGAGGTGAAAGTGGAGTAAAATGTCCGAATATGGTCGCCCGGCCCCGCTGGCGCCGGCGGCTGCTTTTTCCTTGCCACCCTGACCCACCCCCGAGGCCCCCTCATGATCCACGAAGTCTCCGGCGACATCCTTCTCAGCAAGGCCCAGGCGATCGCCCACGGGGTGGCCCCCAACGACCATTTCGACCAGGGCCTGGCGCTGGCCCTGCGCGAGAAGTGGCCGGCGATGGCGAAGGACTTCCGCCACTTCGCCACCACCCACCATCCCAAGGCGGGGTCGATGTGGGCCTGGGGCGGCTTCGGTACGCGGATCTTCAATCTGCTCACACAGGATGGCGAGATCGGCCACGGCACGCGCCCCGGCAAGGCCACGGTGGCGAACGTCAACCACGCCCTCCGCGCGCTGCAGCACGAGCTCGAAAAGGGGGAGGTCACGAGCCTCGCCCTGCCGAAGCTCGCCACCGGTGTCGGCGGGCTCGACTGGGCCGAGGTGAAGCCGCTCATCGCCAGCCACCTGGGCGCGCTCGAGATCCCGGTCTTCGTCTACACCGAATACCACAAGGGGGTGGCGGCGAAGGAACCGGGGCTCTGAGGCCGGGTCTTCCGGCATCGCGGCCGAAGGCTGGCGGGCCGGCCCCGAGTCGTCGCGCCGAGGGGCGCCGCGGAGCACCCGCCCGAACAGGAATCAGGAACGGCCGGCGCTTTTCCCTCGCCTCCGGCGCGGGGACTGCCTAGGATGGTTCCAGAAGGAGCGACCGGTCCGAATTGCTCGGATTCGACCGCATCCGGCCCCTCGTTCCCCGGTGACGGCCGGGGAGAAAGCCGCCCGGCGGCGGACTGCGTGCAGGCACCGCGACGGCTGGGATTCCTCGTAACCAAAGGAGGTGATTCAGTGACGCATAGCGACTGTACCGAGAGGCTGCGCCGCTGACGGCGGGTCGACGGGTCTGCCGTTGCCGCAGCCCGTCCGCAGGGAAGCGTCTCCGGTCGGCCGCCCGGTCAACGCACCGGGCCTCCGCCGGACCGACTCCTGCTGACGATTTCTCTATGGCTGCCGCCCCCGCGAGGGGGCGGCAGTTTTTTTTGCGCGCGACGGCTTCAGGGCGGGCTTCAGCGGCGCTTGCGCCGCAGCCGCCAGGCGCCCGCCAGCGAACCGACGGCCAGCATGGTCATCGTCGAGGGCTCGGGAACCGCGATCAGGTTGCCGAGGTTCGTGACGCCGAAGTTGCTGTTGTGATCGATCACCGCCCACACCTGGCCGTTGGCCGCATCGACGCCGTAGGCGCCGAGCATCTTCGTGCCGTTCCAGCCGCCGTGGGAGCTGAGGAAGGTCTGGTACGACACCGTGTATGCCCCGGCGTATTCGCCGTTCGCGCCGTGGTTACCGAGCGTCGCCAGCTTCCAGAGGCCGTCGCCGGGGTCGTTCCACCCCAGATAGTACTCCGACGGCGACGCCCCGAGGGGAATGGCCCCACCCACCTGCAGCACCATCAGGAACCTCGTCTGGTCGAGTCCGGCGAGCGACAGCCCCGACAGGCCCTGGAAGCCCGACGTGACGGTCGAGGTCTGGCCGAGATCGCCGGCGACCAGCTCGGCCGAGGTGTACCCGTCGGTGAAGGTGCCGTAGTGCGAGAGATCCTCGCCCGTGGTGAACGAGTGTTGATACACCGCCGACGTGCTCTGGGAGACCACGGTGTTGTTCACGTCGACGCCGGCGACGGCCTGGAAACGGCCGTTGTTGAGGATCACCACCGGCGCGGAGCCGATCGCGTCCCCCCGGGTGATCTCGACCGTCCCCGCCTTGATCGTCGTGCCGCCGGAGTAGGTGTTGGCGCTCGAGAGGGAGAGCGTTCCGTTCCCCGTCTTCTCGAGCGAGCCGGTGCCGGCGATCGATCCGGTGAACGATCCGCCGGAGGTGGTGATCGCCCCGCCGCTGGTGGTGATGTTGCCGGAGGTGAGCGTCGTCACCGTGGCGCCGGACGCGCCCGTGGTCAGCGAGGCACCGGAGAGATTCGCGATCTCGGCCGAACCGGCAGAGGCGTCGATCGATCCGCCGGTGGCGGT
>CAWUOA010000555.1:0-2386 GCA_963923225.1 uncultured Planctomycetaceae bacterium | reverse complement strand
GGGGCGATCGTCGAGATGCAGACCGGCGAGGGGAAGACGCTCGTCGCCACGCTGCCGCTGGCCCTCTACGCGCTGGCCGGCAAAGGCGCGCATCTGGCCACCGTGAACGACTACCTCGCCAAGCGCGACGCGGAGTGGATGGAGCCGATCTACCGGGCGCTCGGCCTGTCGGTGGGGATCGTGCAGTCGCAGATGGGCTTCGACGAGCGCCGCGACGCCTACGCCAAGGACGTGACCTACGGCACGGCGAAGGAGTTCGGGTTCGACTTCCTGAAGGACCGGCTCATGAACCGGGAGATCGCCGAGGGCCGCGGCGACCTCGGGGCGATGCTCACCGGCCAGGCGACCTCGCCGACGTCGAAGCTCCTCCAGCGCCCCTACTGGTTCGCGCTGGTCGACGAGGCGGACAACGTCCTCATCGACGAGGCGCGCACCCCCCTGATCATCTCCTCGCCCCCCGGCGAGGCCCAGGCGACGGAGGAGTCGCTGTTCCGCTTCGCCGCCGGCGCCGCGGCGCTGCTCGACGAGGGAAACGACTTCGAGGTCGATCCCCAGAAGCAGACCTGCGAGTTGCTCGGGCCGGGCCGCAGTCGCGTGCGGGCGCTCGAGCGGCCGCCGCTGCTGGAAGGGGTGAGCCTGCTCGCGCTCTACGACGCCGTCGAGCGTGCCTGCCGGGCGCGGCGGTTCTTCCACCGCGACCGCCAGTACGTCGTCCGCGACGGGAAGATCGTGATCATCGACGAGTTCACGGGACGCGCGGCGGAGGGGCGCACCTGGCGCGACGGCCTCCACCAGGCGGTCGAGGCGAAGGAGGGCCTCGAGGTCACCGTCCCCTCCGGCCACGCCGCGCGCGTCACGATCCAGGACCTCTTCGCCCGCTGGCCGCATCTGGCCGGGATGACCGGCACGATCGCCACCAGCGCCGGCGAGATCAGCCGCACCTACGACGTCGGCGTGGCCACCGTGCCGACCAACCGCCCCGCCATCCGCCGCCGCCTCCCCGCGGTGGTCTGCGAATCGCAGGCGGAGAAGTTCGTCCGCATCGTCGCCGAGACCGCCGAGATCCACGCCACCGGACGGCCCGTGCTCATCGGCACGCGATCGATCGACAAGTCGGAGGAGCTGTCGCGGCTCCTCACCGGGGCCGGCCTCACGCACACCGTCCTCAACGCCCGGCAGATCGAGCGCGAGGCGGAAATCGTCTCGCTCGCCGGACAGCAGGGGCAGATCACCGTCTCCACCAACATGGCCGGCCGCGGCACCGACATCCGGCTCGGGGAGGGGGTCCATGACCTGGGCGGCCTCCACGTCATCTGCACCGAGCTCCACGATTCGGCGCGCATCGACCGCCAGCTCGTCGGCCGCTGCGGCCGCCAGGGGGATCCCGGCACCTGGCGGCAGTACGTCTCCTTCGACGACGACATCCTCGTCGCCGGCTACGGGCCGGCGCGGGCCAAACGCGTCGTGGCGCGGCTGCGGGCAGGCCTGGGGGGGGATCCGGAGAAGCTCCTCCGCGCGTTCCACGAGGCACAGCGCCTCGTCGAGGCCCGTCATGTCCGTCAGCGGCGCGTGCTCGAGTACGTCGAGCGGCAGCGGGCCGAGGCCCACATCCAGATGAGCCAGGACCCCTACCTCGACTCCGCCTCCTGACCCCCCCGCCCTGCCTCGCTTTCCGGCGTCGCCCCTCCGCTGGCGTTGACTCCGGCGCCGCCATCTGTGACGTTCCCGCCCCCCGAGGTGGCAGAGGGCGATCGTGGCGATGCACTCCGGATTCAGGAACGTGGCCGATCGAAGCAGATCCCGCCGGTCGCGGACGCTCGCCCGCGCGGGGACGCTCGTCGCCTTGGCTCTCGTCGGCGCCGCCCGCGCGGACGATCCCGCGCCACTTCCGCCCTTCGCCCCGCCGCCGGCCGATGCCGGCCCGCTCCTCGAACCGCTCCCCGACCAGCCGGCGGCCGACGCTCCATTGCCGGGTGCCCTCCCCTCCGACGAGCCGTCGCCGCCGGGATCGGCGCCCGGCGGCATCGATGGCGAGAGTGGCGCGGAAGTCCCGCTCCCGCTCGACGAGGCACCGCCGCCGGCCGACGCCGGCGCGACGCTCCCTCCCGCGGACCCGTTCCCACGCGGCTCGCCCCCCTCAACCTCCGGCGGCGTTTTCGTTCCCGCAGCCCCCGCGACGAACTCGCCCCGGGGCGGGCTCGTGACGGAGCCGCCCCTCGCGCGAGCGCCCCTCCCCGCCGGCGCCGATCGGGCGGCCGACGGGACGATGTCGGTCCTCGCCGCTCCTCCCGCCACGCCGTCGCTTCCCTCGCGCACGCCGCCCCCCCCGGATGCTCCTCCCTGTCTCTTATACACATCTCCGAGCCCACGAGACCAGAGAGGATCT
>CAWUOA010000554.1:0-2408 GCA_963923225.1 uncultured Planctomycetaceae bacterium | reverse complement strand
CAGGATCTCTACGAAGGCCCGTTCAACAACGGCTTCATTCCCGGAGTCCGCCTGTTCAACACCTCCGACGACCAGCGGATGACCTGGTCGGTGGGCGCGTTCAAGAACGTCGTCAACCCGTTCGGTTTCATCGCCAATTCCTCCGGCAACGCCGCCGTCGGCCGCATCACCTGGCTCCCGTACTACGAGGACGAAGGGAAGAAACTCCTCCACCTCGGCATCGCGGGCCGCTCCATGCAGACCGCCAACGGCCAGGTCCGCTTCCGGACCCGCGGCGACATCCGCAACGGCCCGCCGGGGCCGCTGAACTCGATCTATCTCGATTCGGGTCTCCTGTACGCCCCCTGGGAAAACCAGCTCGGCCTGGAACTGGTGGGGAACAACGGCCCCTGGTCGTTCCAGTCGGAGTACTTCGGTTGCTGGCTGTACAACACCACGTCGAACAAGGGGGCCTGGGATCCGGCGAGCCCGAACTATGGCACCGCCGGACTCCAGCCGTTCTACACGCCGGTCGGCACGTACTTCACGAACTCCGGCTACGCGGAGGTCCTGTACTTCATCACCGGCGAATCGCGTGCCTACGACAAAGTCGAGGCCCGCTTCGACCGGCCGATTCCGCGGAACAACTTCTACGTCGTCCGCGACTCGAGTGGCCGGATCCGGTCGAGCGAGGGTGCGATCCAAGTGGGGGCCCGCTACCAGTACGCCTGCCTCTCCGACCACACGATCAACGGAGGCACGCTCAACGCGCTGACGCTCGGCGTGAACTGGATGTTCAATCCCAATTCGCGTCTGTATTTCAACTACGACTTCGCCTACCGCGACTTCACCAACAACTTCAACAACAACGCCAGCGGATGGATCACCGGCTTCGGTACCCGTTTGGCGTTCGACTTCTGATTCACCGCCGCGCGTCTCGACGCCCCCCACCCCTCCGCTCCGTCGGAGCCTCGCCATGCTCCTCCGCCTCCCGCTCGCCATCGTCTGCGGCGCGACGCTCGCCGTCGCGACCCTCGCCACCGCCGCGCCGACCAGCCCACCCGTGACGGACGGCGACGACACGGTCTCCTCGGCGGTGGTCGATGACCGGGGTCCCGAGGATCTGCCGGTGCGGAAGCCGGCGGCGAGACCCTCGCCGACCGAGGCCCCCAACCCCCTCCGCCCGGCGGCCGCGAAACCGGCGGCCGAGCCGAAAGAGACGGCCGCGGCCAAGGACGCGAAGGGTGCCGACGCGAAGGAGGAGGCGAACGGGGAAGGCGATGCCGCGGCCGCGAAGAACGAAGGCTGCGGCAGGGCCGGATGCACCTCGTGTGTGCGCAAGGTGCCCGTCTGCAAGCCGAAATGGGAGGACAAGAAGACGAAACGGCCCGTGTTTTCGATGAAGTGCGAGTGGGAGTGCGTTCGCCCCTGGGAGCCCTACTGCCAGGGAGCCTGCTGCGAGGAGAAGACCACCCCCTGCGCCGGCGTCTACACCAAGAAGCGGCTCTACAAGACGGACGAGGAACGCTGCGAGCGCGTGCTCAAATACGAGATGGAGATGAAGCCCGCCGGCGACTGCTGCAACGCCGCACCGGTCCGCGACTGCATGGGCTGCCGGATCCTCGGCGAGACGGTGCACCACCTCCTCTCCCGCTGCCACCATTGACCGCAGGGTCTTCCAGGCTTCCGCCTCTCCCCCCGGCCACCCCGTCGGCGGCACCCTGAACCGCCGCTCCACCGGCACGCGTCCGCCATCCTCCGCCACCGTCATTCGCCGCCTGCCGCTCTGCGGGCTGGCCCGACCCTGACGATTTCTCCCGGGATGCCTCCCGTGAGGATCGTCGGGACGTGGAAAACCCTGCCGGGGATCGATGCCTGCTTCCGCTCGGGGACACGGTCCCCGCGGCCCGGCGGAGCTCCGTCGCGGGGGTGGCCGCGGGGATCTGCCTGCTGGTCCTCGCGTCGCTGCCGGCCTGGTGCCCGGAGCGCACCGCCCGTGCCGACGAGCACCTGGTCCTTCCGCAGCCAACCGTCCCGTTCGGCCTCGAACCGCTCGCGGAGCGTCTTCCGGAACCGTTTCCGGCGGAGCGCGTGCCGCCGGAGATCGGACGTGCCTCCGCCGCGCCCCGCGAGGGTGCGGGGGAGGTGACGCCGTTGCCCCCCACGGCCGTCGCGGAGCCGTACCGGGAGTACGCTGAGGGGTTCGGCGAGGGATTCGGCGACGACTCGGTCGGGTACCACCGCGAGACCACGGGCAGCGTTCGCCTCGGGGGTCTCGTGCAATTCGACACCACCGCCTACTCGGCGACGGCCGGCCCGATGCAGCCGATCGACGAGGCAGGGCTCGCTCCCTCGCTCGCCAACGCGGTCAATTTCCGCCGCGCGAGGCTGCGTCTCGACGGCCGACTCGCCGAGCAATACGACTGGGC
>CAWUOA010000553.1:0-2411 GCA_963923225.1 uncultured Planctomycetaceae bacterium | reverse complement strand
GGCCCCTACCTGCCGAAGTAGCTCCACTCGTAGCCCAGCGTCTTCTCCGCGCCGGGGTCGAGCGTGACGCTCCAGCGGATCCGCCCCGCGCCGTTGAACTGCCGCCACCAGGGGGGCCAGTTGAACCAGCCGATCCAGCTCGATCCGAAAGAGGCCGGGCCTCCGGGCCCGGTGGCCTGGCCGAGGAGCGAGAGATCCTCGAGGACGTTGACGCGTTCGATCGCCCCCTCGGCGTCGGCCCGCTCGACGTTCCCCAGGACGTGCCGCACGACCTCGATTTCCACCGGCTTGCCGCGCCGGTTGACGATGGTCACCGTGCCGTCGAGATCGATCCGGGCCAGCGCGTCGCCGTTCCAATTGGCGGCGTTGGGCACGCGTCGCGTCTCGCGTTCTTCCTTCGTGACACGGATGTCGACGGCGGTGGTGACCGCCAGGTCGGCGTCGGCGCCGGGAGGGGTGTAGGTGAGCATCCCCTGGGCGAGCACGCGGCCCCCCTGCATCACCAGGGCCGGCGCGGTCGTCAGCGGCGCCTGCGTGGTGTTCGAGAGGCGGAGCGTGTGGATCGCCTTCGGCTCGGCCGCCAGGCGCGCGAGCTCGGCCCCCTGGCGGGCGTCGAGACGCTGGACGAGATCCGCCGGCGGGACGAAGGGGATCTCGAGCTTGAAGAAGTCGCGGTAGGGAAGCGAGGCAGCGCTCACCGGCATCACCTGCCGCTCGCCCTTGCGGAGCGTGACGTGCTCCATGCGGAAGACGTACAGGTCCTCCGTCTTCTCCCCCGGCGCGGAGTCGGCCGCGGGCGCCGCCTCGCCACCTCCCATGCCCCCCGCCACCTGCGACATCATGGAGTTGGAGAGGAAGTTGCCGAAGCGGTTGTCGTTGCGGAGATCGACCGCCTGGGCCAGGCGGGCCGCGGCCTGCTCCATCCCGATCGGATCGGGGACGTCCTTGAGGGCGAACGACGGCACGCCGACGACCAGGTTCACGGTGACGTCCTCGAGGTCGGCCAGGTCGTTGACGAGCGTCGCCTGGAGCCACACGCGCGCCTGGCCGCGGCCGTCGATCTCGACGCGGTAGGAGGGGATCCAGCGGAGGCCGCGCTGCACGTACATCAGCCCGACGTCGGCCTCGCCGCCGGCGAGCGGCTCGACTGCGCGGCCCGCCCCCTCGCGCACGAGGCGGAGCGTGAGGGCGTGGCGGATCTCCTCGCGGCCGAGCGTCGTGGCCGGTCCGTCGCGGAAGGTGATGTCCTGGATTCGTGACAGCGCGGTCACGCGCGTGCCCGCGTCGGTACGGAGGAACACGAGCTCCGAGGCGACGGGAAGCTTGGGGCCGTCGCCGGGGGGGGCGAGGCGCTCGAGCTCCTCGGACGACTGCACCGGCGCCGCCAGGAGCGTCGCCTCGTAGGGGGCCGGGTCGCGGCCCGCCGGGGGGATCTCCGTCACGAGGACCCTCGCGCCCGGATTGGCGTCGACGAGCTCGCGGAGCGAGAGCGCCGTGCGGTCGATCTTCACGCGCGTCGTCGCCGCGGTCACCGCGGCGACGCCGACGCCGTTCCGCTCCGGCCCGACGTCGAGGGCGCCGGCCCAGAAGGTGCCCATCACGGGCGAGGGAAGATGGCGGAGGACCGCCTCGCCGCGGCCGTCGAGCGCCACCCGGCCGCGGTGGACGACGAAGGCGTGGCCGTCCTTGAAGGCGCTCACCTCGCGGATCGGCAGCTCCGGCCCGCGAGCCGGCTCGGCCGCGCCGGCGACGAGCGCCGCCGAGGCGACGAGGCAGGCGGCGAGGGCCCGCGGATCGATGGCAAAGACCGCCCGGCGGAAAGACGACATCGGTACCTCCGGAGGGACGGCGACTGACAGGCCCGCGGATCGATCATGGCACCCGGACGTCGCCGCCGGCAAATCCAGCAGAGTCGCGGGCCGTCCGGGCCCCCTGCCCTGCCCCGATCACGGGGGTATGATTCGATGCCGGTCCCGTCGCTTCCGGAGCTCCGCCATGCTCACGCCTTCGCAGGTCCTCGAACTCTCCTTCCTCGAATCGCGGCACCAGATCCTCGAGATCGCCGCGATGATGGACCGCTACGACGCGGCGACGGCGCGGACCGGCTCCGCGGGCCCCGCCGACGCGAAGCAACTCGCCATCCTCCGCCAGGCGCTCGCCATCGCGGCCGATCCCAAGCCCGCGCAGGACCGCACCGTCGCCCTCCTCGAGCTCTTCGCGACCCTCTGAGCGGCCCACAGCCCGCCGGCTCCGGCCCCACGGCCGCTCCCACCGCACCCTCCCGGGGACTCCACCCATGCAGATCATCCAGCCCCACTACCACGCCATCGCCCGCACCGCCCAGGACTACGAGCGAATGGCGATGAGCGGCGTCGTCGCCGTCGCCGAGCCCGCCTTCTGGGCCGGCTTCG
>CAWUOA010000552.1:0-2415 GCA_963923225.1 uncultured Planctomycetaceae bacterium | reverse complement strand
CCCACGGCCGCGCGGCGCCCCCCACACGGCAGACGGCGAACATCGTCACGGCGGCCAGGATGTGGCCGAGGAGCAGCGCGACGTTGAGGCCGGCGAACGGCCCGAAGAGACGGTGGAGCAGGCCGAGCAGGTACGCCAACGGCTCCTCGATGAGCGGCCAGTCGCTCCATTCCGCGGCGAAAGGCGCGCCGAGCTCGGGCACACGTTTGAATCGCCAGGGAGCGAGCCTCCCGTCGGCTGCGGCCCGGGCGAAGGCGAGCGTGAAGAGCGTGTCGCCGTACTCGGGATCGGCCCAGGCGTCGGGTTTGCCCGCCAGATGTCCGATCGGGACCGTCCAGGAGTCTCTCGACCAGGCGGCGTTGGCGGCGCACCAGCCGGCCACGACGAGGACCACCAGGCACCCCACGGCGACCAGCGTCGGGAGGGAGGGCGCGAAGCGGTGACTGCCGCCGAGCGACGCGGCGACGGTCGACTGACGGCGGACGGCGCCGTTGGCGGGGGAGTCGCCGATCCCGGCGCGGGAGGGACCGGGAGATTCCTTGGCCATGGGATCGTCCGCAAGAGAGGCGTCACGAGCCGAACATTCTAGCACAGCTTTCCGATGGACGAGCGGCGGCTCGCTCCAACCGTGCGGCGCCATCTGTTACCCTCTCCGGAAGCCGGATTCGCCCCGGCGGAAACGGTTCGAGGAGACTTCGTGGCCCCGATGGAACGCGTCGCCGATCATGTCGCCCACAGGCTCGTGGAAGCCGGGGTGACGCACGTTTTCATGGTCACCGGGGGGGGTGCGATGCACCTCAACGACGCGCTGGGCAACTGCCCAGGCCTGACCCCCGTCTTCTGCCATCACGAGCAGGCGTGTGCGATGGCCGCCGACGCCTATTACCGCGTGACGGGGCGCGTGGCGGCCGTCAACGTGACGACCGGGCCGGGCGGGATCAACGCCTTGAACGGCGTCTTCGGCGCGTGGGTCGACTCGCTGGCGATGATCGTCGTCTCCGGACAGGTGAAGCGGCAGACGCTGGTGGCCTCGACCGGCCTGCCGCTGCGGCAACTCGGCGATCAGGAGGCGGATGTCATCGCCATGGCGCGGGGCATCACGAAATACGCCGCGCTCGTCGAACGGCCCGAGGACATCCGTCTCCATCTCGATCACGCGCTGCGGCTGGCGACCGGCGGCCGGCCCGGTCCGGTGTGGCTCGACATCCCCGTCGACGTCCAGGCGGCCATGGTCGATCCTGCCGCGCTCCGCGGGGCCGAGATCGCGGTCCCCGGCTTCCGGACGACCGACCTGGAGGCCCGGATGACCGGCCTCGCCGAGTCCATGGCCCGGGCGAGTCGCCCGGTGATCTACGCCGGATCGGGGGTGCGGATCTCGGGGCAGTTCGAACGGTTCCTCGAGTTGGCGACACGGTGGCGGATCCCCGTGGTCACCGATTTCAATTCCAACGACCTCGTCCCCAGCGACCATCCGGTGTTCGTCGGCGGAGGGGGATCCCTCGGCACGCGCGCCGGCAATTTCGCGGTGCAGAACTCCGATCTCGTGGTCGCGCTCGGCTGCCGGCTCGGCATCCGGCAGGTGAGCTACAACTGGGAGAACTTCGCCCCCCGTGCCCGACGGGTGATGATCGACGTCGACGAGGCCGAACTCGACAAGCCGACGCTCGACCTCCACGAGAAGATCCACGCCGACCTGGCCGACGCGCTGCCGATGCTCGACGAGGCCACGCGAGGCTGGAGACCGGTCCACGAGGCGTGGCTCGCCTGGTGCAAGGAACGGGTGCGGCGTTATCCGGTGGTGCTCCCCGAGTACCGGATGAAAGAGTCGCCGGTCAATCCGTACTGCTTCGTGGAGCGGCTTTTCGAGCATCTCGGCGACGGCGAGGTCGTCGTCTGTGCCGACGGAACGGCCTGCGTCACGACCTTCCAGGCGGCCCATTACCGGCCCGGCCAACGCGTGTTCCACAATTCCGGCTGCGCGTCGATGGGATGGGAGTTGCCGGCTGCGGTGGGGGTGGCGATCGCCCGGCCCGACCTCCCGCGCGTCGTCTGCCTGGCGGGGGACGGGAGCATCATGCTCAACCTCCAGGAACTGCAGACGATCGCCGGCCTCGGTCTGCCGGTGAAGGTGTTCGTGCTCAACAATTCCGGCTACCACTCCATCCGTCAGACCCAGAACGCCTTTTTCGCCGGCCGGATCGTCGGGTGCGGCACCGATTCCGGCCTCTCGTTCCCCGATTTCTCGCGGGTGGCGTACGCCTTCGGCTATCCCTTCGAGCGGTGCGCGAACCACGCGGACCTCCCCGGTGCGATCGCCCGCACGCTGGCGTCCGAAGGCCCGGCGATGTGCGAGATCGTCCTCGACCTGGAGCAGCAGTTCGCCCCCAAGCTGTCCTCGAAGAAACTCGCCGACGG
>CAWUOA010000551.1:0-2415 GCA_963923225.1 uncultured Planctomycetaceae bacterium | reverse complement strand
CGGTCGCAGACGAAGCGGAAGATCTTCTGGGGATAGCCGCTGAAGCCGACGAACCGCACCTTGCCCGAGGCGCGGATCTTCTCGAGCGCCGGAAGCGTCTCGTCGATGATCTGCTGCATCGGCACGAACTCGATGTCGTGGCAGAGGATGACGTCGAGGTGGTCGGTGCGGAGGCGGTGGAGGGAGACGTCGACGCTCTCGGCGACGCGGCGGGCCGAGAAGTCGAAATGCCCGAGGTCGTAGCGGCCGAGCTTCGTGCACAGGGTGTACGAGTCGCGCGGCACCCCCTCGAGCGCCACGCCCAGCAACACCTCGCTCATCCCCCGGCCGTAGAAGGGGCTCGTGTCGAGGAAGGTCATGCCGAGGTCGAGCGCGGTGCGCACGCTCTCGAGCGTCTCGGCGAGCGTCACCCGGCGGAACTCGGCCCCCAGCGACGAGGCGCCGAAGGAGAGGATCGGGACGTCGAGACCGGTGCGGCCGAGCGGGCGCGTCTGCATGGGGATGGCTCTGGAAAGGCTCGTGCGCCGGGCTCGCGGGGAGACCGGGTGCGGTTCAGGAGAAGGTCCGGCAGCCGAGGGTCAACAGCAGGTTGGCCCAGGGGGCCCGCTCGGCGGTCTGGATCGTGAGGACGTGGTCGGCCGAGGCGACGGCCGCGTAGAAGTCCCACTTGAGGATCGGCTCGAGAGCCACCTTCGATCCGGCGTCGGCGAGGATCCGCCGGTACTCCGCCCACACCGGCGGGTCGCCGGGGGTGGCGGCGGCGTAGGGGTCGGTGCGGTCGATCCCCATCGTGTTCACGGCATCGATCCGCACCGTGCCGAGGATCGCGGCGAGCACCTGGGCCACCGTGGGGATGCCGGGGGAGAGCTGCAGCGACACGAGCTCGGCGTTGGGCCCGCGCTTGTCGAGCGCCGGGTAGTTGCCGTCGGCGATGAGGACCTTCGAGTGGTGCCCGGAGCGGGCCAGGACGCGGAGGATCTCGGGGTGGAGGAGCGACGTTTCGAGCATGACGGGCCTCGAAGGAAGCGGCGGAACGGGCGGGAGGGTTCGACGAAGCGGAAGCCGGTCAGGTGGCCGGGCCGGCCAGGGCACGGATGCTCCGGATCGTCATCGCCGCGGCGGTGTCGGCGTCGGGGAGGGGGAAGACCTCGGCCGAGAGCCATCCGGAATAGCCGATCGCACCGAGCGCCTCCGCGACGCGCGCGGCGTCGGTGTGGCCGGAGCCCATCGCGCTGCGGTTGGAATCGGCCCAGTGGACATGGCCGACCAGCGCGCCGCAGTCGACGAGCGCCGCGGCCGGATCGGCCTCCTCGATGTTCATGTGGAACAGGTCGGCGAGGATCCGCACCCCTTCGACGCGGCGCTCGCGGAGGAACGCCGCCGCTTCGCCGATCCGCGTGAAGAGATTCGTCTCGTAGCGGTTCAGCGGCTCGTAGAGGAGCGGCTGGCCGAGGGCCGCCGCGTGGTGGCCGAGGCGCGCGAGGGCGGAGGCGAGATGGTCGAGGGCGTCGGCCCGCGACACGCTCCCTTCGTGGCGGCCCTGCATCGAGCCGACGATCACCGGGGCCCCGTGCCGGGCGGCGACGGTGACGAGCGATTCGACGAACTCGCAGGCCTCCTCGCGCACCGCCGGCTCGGCGTGCGTCAGCGTGAGGCGGTGGCGGACCCAACCCGCGCCGCTCCCCACGGCCGCCAGTCGCAGGCCCCGTTCGCCGAGGTGACGCTCGAGCCCGCAGCCGGCGAGCTGCTCGCCGCCGATGGGGAAGACCTCGACGCCGTCGAACCCGAGCTCGGCGGCGCGGCGGCAGCCGACCTCGAGGGCCTCCTCGGCCGATCCGCCGTGGAACACGAACGGCCCCTGGCGGGCCTCCGGGACGAGACAGACGGTGACGGCGGCGCGCATCAGGCGGATCCCGCGGCGGGGAGGAAGAGCGGGCGGAGATGCCGCTCCAGGAGGTTCTCCGTCACCTGCCGGCCGACGATGGCCCGGTTGGCGACGAGGAGATCGGTGTAGCGGCTCCCCTGCTTGGCCGCCACCTTGAAGGAGACGTGGAGGAGCTGGCGGACGTCGGGGGAGAAGCGCGGGTCGGCAGGCACGTGGCGGATCGCCGCGGCGAACCGCGGCCCGCTCCAGCCTGCCACTTCCGCCACGGAGGGGAGCCGGTCGCGGCGGATGTCGATCACCGAGGCGTAGGGCGCGGAGAGCTCGTCGACGTGGTCGAGGGCATAGGCGTAGATCTCACGGGCGAGCTCCAGCCCGTCCCCCTCCGCTTCGGCCAGTCCGATCAGCTCCTCGAGCCAGGTCGTGCCGGCGGTCTTCACGTGGACGCCGGCGCCGGTGCGCTCGAGGGCCCGGCGAATGACTGGATAGAGGGAGAACTTGTCGCTGCCGCTGTGCACCGAGAGCTTGAGCCC
>CAWUOA010000550.1:0-2436 GCA_963923225.1 uncultured Planctomycetaceae bacterium | reverse complement strand
GGTGGCAAGGGGATCGAGCGTCTCATGGAACTGGCGAAGCTCACCGAGAAGTCGGCGATCGACGCCGAGGACGTCGCCTTCCGTCTCGCGCCGCGGCTCAACGCCGCCGGCCGGCTCGGCCAGGCGGGGCTGGCGATCGAGATGCTCACCACCGCGGACGACGCCCGCGCCGTCCAGCTCGCCGACTGGATCCACGGCTTCAACGAGCAGCGCGACACGCTCGAGCGCTCGATCCTCCTGGCGGCCACCAAGCAGGCCACGCACGACTTCGATCCGGTGGCCGACCCGGCGCTGGTCCTCGCCGGCCGCGGCTGGCATCCGGGCGTGGTGGGGATCGTCGCCGGCCGTCTCGCCGAACGCTACTGCCGCCCCGTCGTCGTCATCGCCCAGGACGAGCACCAGGGCCGCCCCGCCACCGGGAGCCTGCGGAGCGTCCCCGGCTTCGACGTCCTCGAGCCGCTCAAGGCCTGCCGCGGCCATCTGGTCACCTGCGGCGGCCACGCGGCGGCGGCGGGCCTGCGCATCGAGGATGCCAACATCGAGGCCTTCCGCGCGGCGTTCCTCGCCGCGGTGGCGGCGCGGATGCCCGACGACCTCCGCAAGGCGCAGGTGACGATCGACGGCGAGGCGACCGTCTCGAGCCTCTCGCTCGACACCGTCTCGGAGATCGAGCGTCTCGCCCCCTTCGGCCAGGGGAACAAGCGGCCGGTGCTGTGCGCCTCGAGCGTCAGCCTCGCCGAGCCCGCCCGGGTCATCGGCAACGGCGGCCGCCATCTGGCGATGACGCTCGTGCAGCACGGCACGCGGATCCGCGCGGTGGCCTGGGGGGCGGCCGAATGGCTCCCCGCGCTCCCCCAGCCGGGCGCCCCCTTCCACGTCGCCTTCCGGCCGAAGATCAACGAGTTTCGCGGCAGGCGGACGGCGGAGATGGAACTGGTCGACTGGCGCCCCGACGGCGTCGACATCGGCGCCGATCTCCCCATGCCCGAGCCCGTCGCTCCCGCCGACGCCTGACGCTCCCCCGCTCCTCCCCATCGGGTCCCGCCTCCGCCTTCTCCCCACGGAAACCGTCCCATGCCCTCGCCGCTGGTCCGAGTCGCGTCCCTGCTCGTCGCGTGTCTTCTCGTCGTGTCGCCGGCGCGCGGCGACGACTGGCCGCAGTGGCGCGGGCCGAACCGCGACGGCGTGTGGCGCGAGACGGGCCTCCGCACGGCGCTGCCGGCGGAGGGCATCGCCACAAAGTGGCGGGCGGAGGTGGGGGGCGGCTACGGCGGCCCGGCGGTGGCCGGGGACAAGGTCTACCTGATGGACTACGTCACCGACGGCCCGGTCACCAACGATCCCTCGCAGCGCACCGAACTCTCCGGCAAGGAACGCGTCCTCTGCTTCGACGCGGCCACGGGCAAGCCCCTCTGGACCCACGCCTACGACTGCCCCTACGCGATCTCCTACGCCTGCGGCCCGCGCTGCACGCCGACGGTCGTCGACGGGAAGGTCTTCACGCTGGGCGCCGAAGGCCATCTCCACTGCCTCGACGCGGCCACGGGGAAGGTCCTCTGGAAGCGGCACTTCCCTGCCGACTATGGCACGAAGACGCCGATCTGGGGCTACGCCGGCCATCCGCTCGTGGAGGGAAACCTCGTCGTCTGCATGGTGGGGGGCGAGGGATCGGCGGTGGTGGCCTTCGATCGCGACACCGGCAAGGAAGTCTGGCGGTCGCTCCAGGCGAGCGAGCCGGGCTACGCGCCGCCGTCGATCCTCGAGCAGGCGGGGAAGCGCCGCCTGCTCACGTGGGACGCCGACACGATCGCGGCGCTCGATCCGGCGACCGGCAAGCCGGCGTGGACGGTGCCGCTCAAGCCGGGCTACGGGATGTCGATCATGGCGCCGCAGGTGGCCGAGTCGGGCTCCGGACGGGTGCTCTTCGCCAGCGGCATCGGCAACATCGGCGCCCTGTACCGGTTCCCCGAGGCGGGTGGCGGCGCCCCGGAGCCGGTGTGGCGCAACCGCGCCAAGGCCTCGATCGCCAGTGCCAACTCCACGCCGGTGATCCTCGGCGACGTCCTCTACGGCTGCGACTGCGAGACCGGCTTCCTCACCGCGGTCGATCTCGAGACCGGCGACCGCCTCTGGGAGACCGGCGTCCCCACGCTCGGCTCGCGGCGCGGCCGCCACGGCACGGCGTTCCTCGTCCGCGAGGGAGCCACCGACCGCTTCTGGCTCTTCTCCGAGACCGGCGACCTGATCCTCGCCCGCCTCACGCCGCAGGCCTACGAGGAGCTCGGCCGCGTCAATCTGCTGGCCCCCACCGGCGAGTGCTTCGGCCGCGAGGTGGTGTGGACGCACCCGGCCTTCGCGGGGAAGCACGTCTTCGCGCGGAACGACAAGGAACTGGTCTGCGTGCCGCTGGCCGCCGATGCGGGGCGGTGACTCAGG
>CAWUOA010000549.1:0-2436 GCA_963923225.1 uncultured Planctomycetaceae bacterium | reverse complement strand
CGAAGACTCTCCCCCCCGCCCTCCCCGCCCCCCCGCTCCGGCGGGCTGTTTCACGATCCGCTGCCGGCTCGACGGTCCGCTGGTCGTCGAACTCCCCCCCGACGCGGCGGCGGCCGGCCTGACACTTCGGGTCACCGATCACGAAGGGGGAGCGTTTCCGTTGCCGGCGGGCAGCCGCCCTCTGGCGCTGTGTCGATGTGGCGGGTCGGCCAGCCGCCCCTTCTGCGACGGCAGCCATCGCACGAACGGATTTCACGCTTCCGAGGTCGCCACCCCGAAAACAGGGTAGATGGCCTGCCCGGACTCGCCGATCCGCCCCGAGGTGCCCGATCCGTGCATGGCGGACCGTGACGCCTGGGCAAACCTTGCACCCTTCGGAAGTTCTTCACGAAGAACCACTTGCGCGCGGTCGATGTGACCGGGAACGGGGCGGGCGCGGGTGGAACGATATGGACTGACACCCGTCTGGCCTGTACGGTTGCGTGTTCGGTCGGGGCCTTGCACGCTTCCAGCCTCGTCCCATCCTGCCCAGTTTTCGACTGATCCAGTTTCCGCCTGATCGGGTCCCCCGCACCGGTGGACCGATCGGGCTCGTGCCTCGATCAAGATCCCTGTCGAAGGTTCGCGATCGGGATTCGCGACCAGGATCGATCCTCCCGGGCCCGGCTCGATGACGCACTCCCGCAGCAACTTCTACCAGCGGTACAGCGTCGGGATCATGGCGGTCCTGCTGTTCCTGCTGCCGCTGGTGGTGGTGGGCGCGGTGAAGGCCAAGGGGAACAACCGCAACGACGTGAAGGGGTGGCTGCCGCTCGAGTATCCCGAGACGCAGGTCTACCGCTTCTTCCGCCGCAGCTTCGCCGGCGAGGAGTTCATCCTCGTGTCGTGGGAAGGCTGCACGATGACCGACCCCAGGCTCGAACTCCTGGCCAGGAAGCTCCTCCCTCCCCCGGAGGAAGCCTCGCGCATCGACCGGCCGCTCTATTACAAGTCGGCCCAGACCGGCCCCCGGGCGGTCGATCTGATGACCCAGGAGCCGCTCAACCTCGAGCGCGACGAGGCCATCTCCCGTCTCACCGGGGCCATCATCGGCCCGGCGCCCCGCTCGGCCGACGGCGAGCCGCTCGCCGACGACCCAGACAAGAGGCAGACCTGCCTCATCCTCACCCTCTCCGACACCGCCCGGGCCAACCTCCACGGCGCGATCGACACCGTCGCCCAGGTGGCCACCGAGGAGTGCGGGATCCCGGCCGACTCGCTCCACATGGGGGGGCCGCCGGTCGACAACGTCTCGATCGACAAGGCCGGCCAGACGAGCGTCACGATTCTCTTCGGCCTGTCGCTGGTGGTCGGATTCTTCGTCAGCTGGTGGAGCCTGAAGAGCAAGCTCCTGGTGGGCCTGGTGCTCGCCTCGGGCGTGTACAGCATGTTCGCGAGCCTCGCGGTCGTGTGGTACTCGGGCTATCCCGTCGACGCGATCCTCCTCACGATGCCGTCGCTGGTCTACGTCGCCACCACCAGCGGCGCGATCCACCTGGCGAACTACTACCGCGACCAGGTCGCCGAGACCGGGATCCAGGAAGGGGCCGCCGGCCGCTCGGTGCACCATGCCCTGCTCCCCTTGTCGCTGGCCACCGGCACCACCGCCGTCGGACTGGCGACGCTGGCGGTGAGCGAGCTGGTGCCGATCCGGATGTTCGGCATCTTCTCGGCGGTCGGCGTGGTCGTCAGCTTCCTGATCCTCGTGTTCTTCATGCCGGCGGCCCTCGAGCTCTTCCCCCCGAAGCTCGCCATCGGCAAGGCGGCCGAGAGCGTGGAGAGCGGCGACTGGAAGCCGATGGAGGACAGCCGCTGGTGGCGGGTCGGCGAGTGGATCACGCGGAATCACGCCCTGGCGGCCACCGCCTGTCTGCTCGTGATGGGGGGATTCGCCTGGGGAATGACGAAGGTCGAGAGCAGCGTGCAGCTGATGCGGCTGTTCTCCCCGAAGGCCCGCATCCGCGAGGACTACCGCTGGCTCGAGGCGAAGCTCGGGCCGCTGGTGCCGATGGAGATCCTCGTCCGCGTCGACCAGAAGACCTGCCAGCTCAACTTCCTCGAGCGGATGGAGCTCGTCGGCGAGATCCAGCGCGAGATCGGCCAGCTCGCCGAGGTGGGCAGCTCGCTCTCCACGGTGACGTTCGGCCGCAGCCTCGACGTCGGCGGCTCCGGCGAAGGCATCGGCGGGGCCGCGGCCCGGGCGATCGGGCTGGGGGCCCGCACGAAGCGCAACGTCTTGAACCGCCGCCTCCTCGCCCACCGCGAGGACTTCCTGGCCGGCGACTACCTCCGCGACGCCGTCCTCGACGACGGCAGCGAGCAGGAGCTGTGGCGGATCAGCGCCCGCGTCAGCGCCGTCAAGGAAGTCGACTACGCCGACTTCAAGGCCGACCTGCA
>CAWUOA010000548.1:0-2441 GCA_963923225.1 uncultured Planctomycetaceae bacterium | reverse complement strand
ATCGAGGACTCCCATTCCATCGCCAACAATCTCCGCCCCGGCCCCGACGGCTGGCTCTACGGCGCCCAGGGGAGCACCGTCACCAGCCGCGTCCGCCGCCCTGGCAGCGACGCGGCGCCGGTGACCTCCGTCGGGCAGTGCATCTGGCGCTACCACCCCCCGACGCGCCGCTACGAGATCTTCGCCGAGGGGGGCGGCAACGCCTTCGGGGTGGAGATCGACGCGGCCGGCCGGCTCCTCTCCGGCCACAACGGCGGCGACACCCGCGGCTTCCACTACGTGCAGGGGGGCTACTCACGGAAGGGCTTCGAGAAGCATGGCGAGCTCTCCAATCCCTTCGCCTTCGGCTTCTTCGAGCCGATCGCCCACCACAGCGCCGCCCGTTTCACCCACGCCCTGGCCGTCAACGACGCGCCGGCACTCGGCGAGGTGCGGGTCGGGCAACTCTTCGGCGTCGCGCCGCTCCAGGGGCAGGTGACGGCAAGCGCCGTCCGCCCCGACCGCTCGAGCCTCGCCACCACCGACGTCGGCGTGGCGCTGGCCTGCGACGACAGCTGGTTCCGGCCGGTCGACATCCAGCTCGGGCCCGACGGTGCCCTGTACGTCTGCGACTTCTACGAGCAGCGCATCGATCACGCCAGCCACTATCAAGGCCGGATCGACCGGGAACGTGGCCGGATCTGGCGGCTCGCGGCGAAGGATTCCCCTCCGAGAAACCTCCCCGACCTCACCCGCGACGACGCCGCGGCACTCGTCGCCCGGCTCGACTCCCCCAATCGGCGCCTGCGCTCGATGGCGCTCGAAGTCCTCGCCGACCGCAGGCCTCCGGGCGCCCGCGCCATGGTCGCGGCCCGCCTCTTCGGTAGCGCCCCGCCCCCCTGGCCGCTCGATCTGGCCTGGGCCCTGGTGCGCCTCGGAACCCCGGACGACGGCGAGTGGCTGCGTCTGCTCGATCATGCCGACTCCGGCGTGCGGGCCTGGGGCGTGCGGCTCGCCTGCGACGACGGCAAAGTCTCCCCCGCAGTCCTCGCCCGGCTCCTCGCCATGGGCCGTGAAGAGACCGCCCCGGCGGTGCGGAGCCAGCTTGCCGCCTCGGCCCGCCGGCTCTCCGAGAAGGAGTCGCTCGATCTGGTGGCGGCGATCCTCGCCCGCCCCGCTGGCGCCGAGCCTGCCGACGCCGACGACATCCACGTGCCGCTGCTCGTCTGGTGGGCGACCGAGCGCCTCCTCTCCACCGATCGCGACGCGACGCTCGCCCGGCTGACCGGCGGCGACGGCGCGGTCTGGTCGTCGCGGCTCGGCCGCGAGGTCCTCGAGCCGCGTGTGGGCCGCCGGCTCGCGCTCGGCACCCGGGCCGACCAGTCGGCCGCGGCGGCGCTGCTCGACGCGGCACCGGGCGAGGAACACCGCAAGCGTCTCCTCGAGGGGATCGAACTGGCCTTCCAGGGCCGGGCCCTCTCCACGGTGCCTGCCGACCTGCTCGCCGCCATCGGCCGGGCCGGCGGCGGCTCACGGGCCCTGCGGCTGCGCCTCGGCGACGCCGCCGCGGAAGCCGAGGCGTTCACACTCGTCGCCGATGCCTCGGCCGCGCGCGAGGCCCGCCTCGCCGACATCGCCGTCCTCGGCGAGACGCGGCCGGCCGCAGCCGAAGCGGTGTTGCGCCGCGTGGCAACCGAACAGGGCGACGATCAGGTTCGCGCCGCGGCGATCGCCGCGCTCGAAGGCTGGAACGATCCCGGTCTCGCCGAGGCCTGCTTGTCGCTCCTCCCCGACGCCCCGCCGACGGTGAGCCACGCGGCCCTCGGCCTGCTCGCAAGTCGGCCCGTCTGGGCGAGCGAACTGCTCCGCGCCATCGAGCGGGGCGACGTCGCCGTCTCCGCCGTGCCCGCCGAGGCGGTCAGCCGGCTACGGCTCCACGCCGAGCCCGCTCTCGCCGCGGCCGTGACGCGCGCCTTCGGCCCCGCGCCGACGCCGGGCAGCGAGGCGGCGGAGGCCGCGGCCGATCTCGAACGCGTGACGCGCGTCCTGGCCGACGGGTCGGGGAGCCCGATCCTCGGCCGCACCGCCTTCCGCACCACCTGCGCCGCCTGCCACACGCTCTTCGGCGAAGGGGGCCAGATCGGCCCCGATCTCACGAGCCACGACCGCGGCGACCTGCGGGCCCTCGCCCGGCACGTCGCCACGCCGAGCGCCACGATCCGCGAGGGCTACGAGACGACGGTCGTGATCACCGACGACGGCCGGACGCTTGCCGGCTTCGTGGTGGGGGAGGATCCGGGTCTCCTCCTCCTCCGCACCGCCGACGGCCGCACCGTGCCGGTGCCGCGCGACACGATCGAGGACCGGCATGCGAGCCCGGTGTCGATCATGCCGGCGGGCCTCCTCCGCACGCTCGACGACCAGCAGGTCCGCGACCTCTTCGCCTACCTCCGCGCCACGCA
>CAWUOA010000547.1:0-2443 GCA_963923225.1 uncultured Planctomycetaceae bacterium | reverse complement strand
TACACAAGGAGTATCGTCGGCAGCGTCAGATGTGTATAAGAGACAGAAGGTGATGCGCTCGCTCGGCCAGGGGATCGTGGAGTTCAAGCGCGGCGTGCAGGGGATCGAGGACGACGGCTCGGCCGGCCGCGGCGACGGCGCCGTCTGACGCCCGCCGTTTTGGCCCGTCCCGTTCTGCCGCCCGCTTTGCGTCCGCCGGTTCGCAGCCTCCGCCCGCCCCGCACGCCTTCCGTCCGCCCCGTCGGGATCCTTCGATGTTCGGCCTCGGCCCGCTCGAAATCGTCGTCATCGGCTCGATCGCGGTGATGCTCTACGGCAAGCGCCTGCCGGAGGTGGGCAAGTCGGTGGGCCAGTCGATCGGCGAATTGCGGAAGCAGTTCGCGACGCTGCAGCGCGAGATGGACATCTCCGCCCACATCGATTCCTCCCCGTCGGCCTCGCGCCGCTCCCCCTCCCGCCGGCTCGACGACGCCGGCGTCGGCCCGGTGACGCAGGCCCCCCGCTTCGACCCGCCGCCGGCGGAAGAATCGGCCTGACCGGCCCCGGCCGCCGCCGTGACGCGTCCGCCCCGTCGACTCCGGCCGCTGCCGTCGGTCGCCGCGCGATCGCGGGCGATTGCAGGAAGACCGTGACGCGCCGCGAGTTGGATGCTAGGATTTCCTGCCTTCCCGAGAGGGCCTTTCCGGGCAGCTAGCTCAGTTGGTTAGAGCGCCACGTTCACACCGTGGAGGTCACAGGTTCGAGTCCTGTGCTGCCCACTCCCACTTCGATCGATCCAACGCGATCCCCGGGCGAAACGATGGTTTCCCCGGGGATCGTGGCGTTTCCGGGCCGCGGGGCCGGGAGAGGGCCGCGGGTTCGCCGAGGTGGCGTCGCTCCTTTTCTCCGGCCGGGTGAGTTCTCCGTCGCGCTCGACCCATCGCCCCCCCTTCCCGATGCTTGCCCCCGTGGAGGGCGATCGGCGATCATCGGGCGAGGCGATTACGCAGGAGGGACCCATGATCGGGTTGGTCGCGCGGCTCGGACTGGTGCTGATGGCGGCGGTACAGCCGGGCGAGGGGACGTGGACCGGCCGGGTGGCCGGTGCCGTGGACGGGGACACGCTCCGGGTCCGCGGCGAAGGCGACGTGATCCACAAGGTGCGGATCTTCGGCATCGACGCCCCCGAAAACGGCCAGCCATTCGGTCCCGCGGCCCGCGATCACCTCGCCAAGACCACGCGCGACCGTGAGGTGCAGGTGTCGGAGGTGGCCGTGGACGACGCCGGCCGGACGGTGGCCCGCGTGCGGATGAACGGCAACGACCTGGCCATCGACATGCTCGCCGCCGGCCTGGCCTGGTACCAGCGGGACGACGTCGAGGATCCGGCCCTCGAGGCGGAGGAGCGGCGGGCCAAGGCCCGCACGACCGGCCTGTGGATCGACAAGGATCCGATCGCCCCCTGGGAATGGCGGGCGGCGGAGGAGGTGCGGCGCAAGGCGCGCAAGCGTCCCGCAGCCGACCCGGCGCGCCCCGCTCCCGCGACGCGGTGAGAACCGGCGAACCGGCCCGCCCCGGACCGGTTTCTCGGCCGGCCCATCGAAGACCGCCCCCATCGCGGCCAGTCGCCGGGGCGGCGCAGGGACCGGCCGCCGACCAGGCCGGGCGGGGGCGGGGAAGCTCTTGACACTGGCGGCCGGAGTTGTCCAGAGAGGGGCGAAATGATAGAACTGGCCCGCCCCACGCCCGTTCGAACAGGCACCGTCATCCCGCTTCGGGTCGGAGTCTCCGTCTTCCGAGCGAGTGGCCCATTGCCGCCCCGCGTGACGGCCACGGTCGCTGGTTGGTCCCCCGCTCGATCCGTCGGTCGGGCCGCCCGTGGACGTGTCGATCTTTCCACCTTGCTCGCCACCCCTTCGTTCCCTGACTCGAACGTTTCCGAGATTTCGAGGTTTTCGCCATGTCGCGGAAGATTTACGTGGGGAACCTGCCCTGGTCGACGTCGTCGTCCGATCTCGAGCAGCTGTTCGCCGCTCACGGCCCCGTCCGTTCGGCCGAGGTGATTTCCGATCGTGAGACGGGCCGGTCGCGGGGATTCGGGTTCGTGGAGATGGAGACCGACGAAGGGCTCCAGGCGGCGGTCGCGGCCCTCAACGGCTACGAGATGAACGGTCGCCCGCTGACGGTGAACGAGGCCCGTGAGCGCACGCCCCGTCCGGGTGGCGGAGGCGGTGGCCGCTCCGGCGGCGGTGGTGGCCGCGGCGGGTACGGCGGAGGTGGCGGCTACGGTGGTGGTGGCGGCGGGTATGGCGGCGGCGGTGGCGGTGGCTACCGCGGCGGCGACCGCTACTGATCGCCTTTCACAAGACAACGTTCGGCGAGTCGGGCGGAGGGCGGAGAACCCTTCCCTCGACTCGCCGGTCAGGTTCGTTCGGCTCTCGATCGGTGCAGTCCTGGTTTCTCC
>CAWUOA010000546.1:0-2445 GCA_963923225.1 uncultured Planctomycetaceae bacterium | reverse complement strand
ACACAAGGAGTATCGTCGGCAGCGTCAGATGTGTATAAGAGACAGGACCGGCACGGGGGCGGGCGCCGCGGTCCGCGGGGCGGGCGCCGGTCGGGAGCAGCCGGTCGGAACGGCGAGGATCGCCGCGAGGAACAGCGTCACCCGCGACGCGGCCGTGGGGCCGCCGCGCCGAAGGCGGGGCGATCGCGGTGAAGGGCAGGCTTGCATGCCGACAGGGGGCCGGTGGTCCCGGCGCGGCAGGGAGGGCTCGAGAAGCGTTTTCACGATACCAGACCCCGGCGTCGTTCGCCCCGTCGCGGCGACGGATCCGTTCAGAACAGGAAGGGAATGCCCCGGTCCGCGAACTCCTTCTTCACCTCCGGAAGGAACTCGTCGCCGAGCCGGTCGAAGCCGCCGTCGGCACGGAAGGCGTCGAGGAACTCGTCGATCTGCCGACGCAGTTCGGTGTCGGCCGGGCGCAATCCGATCGCCCAGGTCTCCTTCCGGAACGGCTCGAGCACCCCCCGGGTCGAATCGGGATGGCGGCGCTGGTTCTGCCACACCGAGAGCGGGTCGTAGATGAAGGCGTCGGCCCGCCCCTGGACCACTTCGAGGACCGCGGCGGCCTCCTTGTCGAGCACCAGGAGCCGGGCCTTCTTCAGAGCGCCCGAGGCCCATTGGTGTCCCGTCGTCCCCTTCTTCACGGCCACCACCCGTCCGGCGGCGTCGAGATCGTCCGCCGACTTCACCGGCGACTTCGCCGACACGAGCAAGGCCAACCCCGTCTCGAGGTAGGGCTTCGAGAAGGCGATCGACCGGGCCCGCTCGGGGGTCGCCGTCATCGAGGAGACGATGCAGTCGATGCGCCCCGTCTTGAGCGCGGGGATCAGGCCGTCGAAGGCGATGTTCTCGATCTTCACCTCCCTGCCGAGTCGCTCCCCGAGCGCCTCCGCGAGCCGGACGCTGACACCGGTCGGCTTTCCCTGGGGATCGGTCATCTCGAAGGGCGGGTAGGCCAGCTCCATCCCCACGCGGAGCGGCTCGGCGGCGGGAACGGCACGGGCGAAAACCGCCAGCGTCCAGCCTGCCAGCATCAAGACGGCGAGCCGACGCGGGGCCCGCCGGAAAGGACGGTCGGTCATGTGCGGGATTCCGGGAAGAGGGTCACGGATCGTCGATCGGTTCCGGGCCACCCGCCGCGAGCACGCTCGTGCCGGTGCCGTAGCGCTCGCGCGGGTCGGGAATCGTCTCGGGGATCGTCACCGAACGGAAGAACGCGGGACCGGGGGGGAGCACCCGGTCGACCCATTCCTGGGGCGATTGTCCTTCGTCGGCGGTGAATCGATCGAACACGAATGCCCCCGACGACTTCTCCCACAGCACCGCGGCCGGGGTGACGATGCGGAGCGAGGCGACGGTGGGACGCACGGTCACGGGCTGGAGTCCGGTGCGCGGCGTGCGCCAGGTGACGGGAGCCGGCTTCTGATCGAAGAGGTATCCCGCCAGCGTGATCGGCGACTGGCGGTCGTACACCCAGCCGTGCCGTTCGACGATTCCCATCAGCAGCTTGCGGACCTCGGCGTCATGGCGTCCGCAGAGCGTGTAGACGTTCACGGCCGTCCCCGGGGCGACCACCGGCGGAAGGTCCGGGCGGCGAACGCGGGTCCTCGTCGGCTCCGGTAGCCGCGTCGCCACCACCGTTCCCAGCGTGGAACGAGTCGACTCGAACGGCGCCGGCGCGAAGGAGAGAACCCCCCCCGGCACCAGTGTCGTCGTCGCGTCGGCGGTCTCCTCCGCCGCCGCCGACACGTATCGGTGCAGCGGCAGCCGCGACGACACCGAATGGAGAATGCAGACGTGGTTGCCGGACTGGCTCGACACGGCGACGACGTCCGGGCCGGCCCAGGCCACGCTCCCGCCGACGGCATCGGCCGAAGGAGCCTCGATCACGACCGGCGGTTCGGCCGGACTGGCCAGGTCGTGGACCCGGATCCTCCCTCCCCCCACGATCGCAAGGCTCCGTCCGTCCGGCCCCAGCGCCGCGGACGCGACCCGTTCGGGGCACGAGACCGACGCCTGCTCCGCACCCCGCACGGCGTCGAGCACCCGCACCCCGCCGTCCTCCGGCAGGAGGACCCTCGTCCGCGCCGCGTCGAGCGCCGGCGGGGCGTCGGCGACCGAATCCTGGTGGGTGCTCCAGAGCGTCTTCGCGCTCCAGGGATCGAGGCAGACGAGGTCGCGGTTCCGGTCGACGAACAGCACCGCGGCGTCGTCGACGATCCGCGCCCAGGGTCGACGCCATCCCGCACGGAGCGTCACCGTCCACCGCGCCACCGGCGCCGGCCATTCGACGCGGGGTGACACGTCCCACAACGTGAGGCCGTCTGCGGTTCGCCCGGCGTTGCTTCCGGCTGGCCGGCGGGCCGAGGTGAGCAGCAGTTCGAGGACGGGGTGGTAGTCGAGGAC
>CAWUOA010000545.1:0-2446 GCA_963923225.1 uncultured Planctomycetaceae bacterium | reverse complement strand
GGCGGAGTGGATCGGGAATCGAGCCGGTTATCGGGGGATCAGGGCTTGGAGATCGTCTCGTCGAGGTTCAACAGCACGCTCGCGGCGGCGGTCCAGGCGGCCAGCGCCGGGCGGTCGGCTCCCTCCGGCACCGGTTGGCCGCCGACGGCGAGGAGCCGCTCGACGGCGGCGGGGTCGGCGGCGAAATGCTCACGGGCCGCCGCGAGCACGGCGCGCAGGTCGGCCGTCTCGTCGGGCGACGGCGCGCGGGCCAGCGCCCGCCGCCAGGCCAGCACGAGGCGGGCGTCGTCGTCCGCGGCCCCCGCGATCACCCCCTGCGCCAGGCCCCGGGCCGCCTCGACGAACGAAGGATCGTTGAGGAGCACCAGCGCCTGCAGCGGCGTGTTGGTGCGGCTGCGGCGCGCGACGCAGGTCTCGCGGTCGGGGGCGTCGAAGGTGGTCATCGACGGCGGCGGACAGGTCCGTTTCCAGAAGGTGTACATGCTGCGCCGGTGGAGGCCGTCGCCGACGTCGGGAACGTAGGTCTCGCGCCGCTCCACCGACACGTCCTCCCACAGCCCCTCCGGCTGCCAGGGCCGCACGCTCGGGCCTCCGGTCTTCTCCACGAGCAGCCCGCCGATGGCCAGGGCGTTGTCGCGCACCGTCTCCGCCGGGAGCCTGCCGCGCGGGCCGCGGGCGAGGAGGCGGTTCCCCGGATCGCGCCGGTGAAGCTCGGGCGACACGTTCGCGGATTGCCGGTAGGTGGCGGAGAGGACGATCTCGCGGAGGATGCCGCGCACGTCCCAGCCGCGGGCCACGAGCTCCGTGGCCAGCCAATCGAGGAGCTCCGGATGGCTCGGCGGCGCCCCCTGGATGCCGAAGTCCTCGACGGTCTCGACGATCCCCGTGCCGAAGAGCATCTCCCACCAGCGGTTCACCGCCACGCGCGCGGTGAGGGGATGATCGGGGCGTGTCAGCCACCGGGCCAGCGCCAGCCGGTCGGCGGCGTGGTCCGCCAGGCCGCCGATCGCCGGCACCCCGGGGGCCATCACCTCTCCCGGCTGGTCGTAACGGCCGCGCACGAGCAATCGCGTCTCACGGCGCGGCGTCATCTCCCCCATGACCATCGTCACCGGGATCCGCTTGGCGAGTTCGGCGAGACGGCCGGGGATCGCCCCCGCCTCCTCCCGCCACGCGCGCGACTCGGGATCGACCCGCTCGAGCCAGTGACGTCGCAGGCGCGCCGCCAGGGCCGGCGACCGCTCGCCGCGCGGGGTCCGGAGGATCTCCGCGAGCATCGCGGGCGTCTCGCCCGCGGCGAGCTGGGCGACGGCCGCCTCGGGGATCGCCCGGTCCCACAGCCGGACCTCGTCGATCGCCCCGCGGAAGGGGGCCGACGCGCTCCGCTGCCCGATGCGCAGCGGCTGCGAGGTGCGGATCGTGCCGTCGACCTCGTTGTCGGTCGTGGCCACCGTCTCGCGCGGCACGCCGTCGACCCAGACCTTGGCGCCCGACGCGCGGCGCGAGCCGTCGTAGACGATCGCCACGTGGTGCCAGGCGTCGAGCGAGAGGGGCTCCTTCGTGATCACCTTGAAGGCCCGCTCGGGCCACCGGTGGACGACGTGGCAGGCGACCTTTCCCTCCTCGAGGATCATGTCCCAGCCGCGGAAGGCGTCGGCCTCGTCGATCTTCGAGAGGACGGTGCTCGCCTCGCGCGAGGTCGGGAAGACCCAGGCGGCGATCGAGAAGGGGGCGTCGGCCTCGAAGGCCGGGCCGTCGGCGACGACCGCGTGCGTGGCTCCGTCGAACTCGAGCGCTCCGCCGACGCGCCCCTCGCGCGTGGCGAAGGCCCCCTTCACGCTCGCCCCGGCCCCGCCCGGCACGACGTCGGCGATCGCCGGGCCGTCGTCGTCGCAGGGGAAGCGGGCCACGAGCCCCTCGGGCTCCGCCGCGGTCCGGGCCTCCGGCGGGAGCGAATCCTCCCAGGCCGCCACGGCGCCGTCCGCGGCCGCCCCCCGCTCCGCGAGGAGCCGCTCGAGCTCCTCCTTCCGCGCCGAAAGCGCCGCCCGCTCCGCGGCCTGCGCGGCGGAGGGCACCTCGAGGAGCGGCTCGGCCATCCGCCCCTGCGAATAGCCCACCACCTTGTCGGGGACGTTGTCGAAGAAGGCGGCGAAGCGGTAGTAGTCGGCCTGGGTGAAGGGGTCGTACTTGTGGTCGTGGCAGCGGGCGCACTGCAGCGACAGGCCGAGGAAGGCGGTGGCGGTGGTGTGGACCCGGTCGGCCACGTACTCCACCCGGTACTCCTCCTCGATGACGCCCCCTTCGGTGGTGAGGACGTGATTGCGGCAGAAACCGGTGGCCACCTTCTGCGGGACACCCGCCCCGGGGAGGAGGTCGCCGGCGATCTGCTCCGTCACGAAGCGGTCGAAGGGGAGGTTCTCCGCGAAGGCGGCGATCACCCAGTCGC
>CAWUOA010000544.1:0-2449 GCA_963923225.1 uncultured Planctomycetaceae bacterium | reverse complement strand
TGGTCGTCGTGCGGGGATTCGTGGAGGAAGTTGAGGTCGTGGATCGTGAGCACCACCGGGACGCGCGGGTCGAGGGGGAGATAGCGCGACATCTGGTTCGTGACGTGCCAAGCGGCGAAGGCCGGCCGACCGAGCACCGGACGGAGGACGGGGCGCACGAAACGCTGCACCGCCTCCTTCTTCCACGGCGCGACGTCGAGGAAGGCAGGCGTGGCGGGGAGGTCGGCGAACCAGCGGCCGGCCCCCTTGGGAAGGAAGAGCACCGGCTCGAAGCGGTCGTCCCCGAGGGCCAGGATCTCCCGGCCGAGGTGGTAGGAGAACCGCCCCAGCCCGCAATTGATGTGGCGCAGCTTCTCGAGATCGATGACCACGCGCGGCAGGGGGCGACCGCCGGGACGGGAGGGCGTGGTCGGTCGAACGCTGGGCATGGGGAATCTCCGGGTCGGCATCTTGGCGGGATGCCGGCGGATCGCAAAGACTGGTTTTTCAGCCCGTTCCCGCGGCCAGATACGCGGCGATCCCCTCGCGCCAGTCGGGAAGGACGATTCCCAGGGCGGCGAGCCTGGAGCAGTCGAGGACGCTGTAGGGGGGGCGGGCGACGGGGCTCGGCCAGTCCGCCGAGGCGATGGCGGTGACGGTCGTCGCGAGTCCGGCCTGCCGGAAGAGCTCGGTGGCGAAGCCGTGCCAGGTGGTGGCCCCGGCGTTGGTGGCGTGGTAGGTCCCGGGCGTCCCCTCCTCGGCGAGGGCCAGGATCGCCGCGGCGACGTGGGGCACGTAGCTCGGCGTGCAATGCTGGTCGGCGACGACGCGCAGCTCGGGCCGGTCGCGGGCGAGCACGAGCATGGTGTCGGCGAAGTTGCGGCCCCGCACCGGGCCCTCGGGACCGACCGAATAGAGCCCGCAGGTGCGCACGATCTGATGGCGCCGCCAGCCCCGCGCCGCCGCCTCGCCGGCGAGCTTGGTCGCCGCGTAGGTGCCCGCCGGGCAGGTGGGATCCTCCTCGCGCCACGGCTCGCGCCGCCCCACGTCGCGGCCGAAGACGTAGTCGGTGCTCACCTGCACCAGGAGCGCGTCGACGTCGGCGCACGCCGCGGCCAGCGCCGCCACGGCCGCTTCGTTCGCGGCCCGGCAGGCGCCGGGCTCGCTCTCCGCCTTGTCCACGTTGGTCCACGCCGCGCAGTTGATGACCACGGCCGGCGCGGCCTCCGCGATCAGGCGTCGGACGGCGGCCTGATCGGTGACGTCGAGCGCCGCCCGCGGCAGGGGCAGGGCACGGCGCCCGAGCATGCCGACGAGCGCCCGGCCCAATTGGCCCCCCGCCCCCGTGATCGCGATCGTGCCCCGTTCGGTCATGGCGCGTCCTTTCGGTCTGGTTCCTCGCCTCCTCCTGGTCACCTGCACCGCGGCGGCAAGTATCCCGCCGGGCCGGGTCGACGCCAGCACGGTTTTCCGGACGGCACCGTCGGCGCGCCGCCTCCGGCACCGACCCTTCCCCGGCGCCGCCGAAGGGGACGCGCCTCCCGGATACCGGGGCGCCGGGGCGGAGAACCTGGGAACACTGGGGACGCGGGGGCGGCCTGACCCCTCGGGGACCCCCGACCTTGCGAATTGATCTGGAGTCGAGCATCCGGCTTGTCGATATAGCCCGCATCATCCCTCCCATCCGCGGAACCGCGCATGTTCCCCAGGCATCCGTCGTCGTCGGCGCGGCAGCGCCACCACGGTGACCGGGGCGCCGCGCGCGTCGCGACGGAGCGGATCTTCCTGGCCCGCGACTGGATCCATCCCGGCGACGACGACGCCCCGGCGGCGCCGGTCGCCCGGGAGCTTCCCGCGGGCATACGGCGGCCGATCGCCACGCTGAGCGGTTCGCTGCCGCGGCCGGGCTTCTCGGTGATGTTGCCGACCTACGAGCCCGACGGGCGCCTGCGGCGGGCGCTCGAGGCGGTGCTCTGTCAGGCCCCCGACCCGGGAGCCATGCAGATCGCCGTCGTCGACGACGCCTCCAGCCGGGTCGACGTGGAAGCGCTCGTGCGATCGATCGACCCCTCGGGGCGGGTGGAGGTCCACCGCCAACCGCGGCGGGCCGGCCTGGCGGGCAACTGGAACCGGGCCATCGATCTGGCCCGGGGCCGTCACGTCCACCTCCTCCACCAGGACGACTACGTCCTTCCCGGCTTCTACGCGGCGATCGAGCGCGGCTTCCGGTCGGCGCCGCAGGCCGGCATGGCGTTCTGCCGCAGCCGGATCGTCGACGGCGACGACCACGTCATCAAGACCTCCTCTCGGCAGCAGTGGCTCCCGGGGCCGCTCGCCGGATGGCTCCCGCGGATCGCCGAGCGGCAGCGCGTCCAGACACCGGCGGCGGTGGTGGCCCGTGCGACCTACGAGCGGGTGGGGGGATTCCGCGACGATCTCTGCCACGCCCTCGACTGGGAGATGTGGGTGC
>CAWUOA010000543.1:0-2451 GCA_963923225.1 uncultured Planctomycetaceae bacterium | reverse complement strand
GGGAAACGCGACGGACGGCGACTGACGCGGCTCAGGCCGCACGGGAGGAGCGGGTCGCCATTCGGGCCAGGAAAGCGAGCAGGGCCAGGACGGCCACCCCGCCGAACCAGCGCCCGAGCGTCGACGCCCCTTCCGAGCCGGCAGCCGGCTTCGCCGCAGACGGCCCGGCGGACGCCTTCGCGCTCGAGCCGGCGGCCGGCCGATCGGGAGTGCGGGGATCGACCGCCTCACGGTCGTCGGTGGCGTCCTCGTCACCGAGGACGGCGGGGATGCGCGAGGCCAGTTCCTGCTCGGCCGCGGTCGCCACCGGCGCGGCGGCCGGCGCGGGTGCCGGCGTGGCGGCGGCCGACGGATCGCCCGGATCGGCGTCGTCGGGGAGCGCGGGCGCGGCGGCGGGAGCCCCGGCCGCTGGCTTCGGCGCCAGCGCCCCGGCGAAGCCGGCGAGCGTCGCGGCGCGGCGGACCGCCTCGGGGTCGATCGCCTCGAGACGGGCGAGGACCTCGGCGGCGCGGGGGTCGGGGCAGCTCTTCAGGTAGTTCACCACCGGCTCGCGGACGAAGATGTTGTCGCTGTCGGCCTTCTCGAAGAGCTCCGCGAGCTTGTCGATCACCGACCAATCCTCCCAACGTGCCAGGTCGGCGATCACCAGATCGGCGAGCTTCGGCTCCTCGAGCAATTTGCGCAGCGAAGCGAGGACCCGCTCCCGCGGCACCGCCGACGACTCCTCGCCGAGGAACCGCAGCGCCATCACCGCGGCGTAGGTCTCGGTGAAGGGAACGTCCCGCCCCTTGCGGTCGAGGAACAGCCCGTCGATGGTGTCGAGCCCCTCGGGGCCCTTGAGCGTCACGAAGCAGGCGATGAGGGCATCGAGTCCGGAACGGACCTCGCGCCGTTCCTGCGGCGGATCGGTGTCGGCGAGGATCGCGGCGATCCGGTCGGCATCGGCCTTGGTGCCGCAGACGCCGAGCATCGTGGCGTAGAGCCGGCGACGGTTGGAGGGGACCTTCGGATCCTCGATCCAGGCCAGGAGTTGCGTCGGGTCCATCCGGCTCTCGAGGCCGCGGACGTCGGCGTAGGGAGCCACGGCGAACTCGTCGTAGGCGTCGCGCGCCAGCGCCTCGTCGGCGTCCTCGAGGTATTTCTGGAAGAAGGCCAGACGGTCGGGGCCCTTGGCCGGGAGACCGGCGAGCTTCTCGATGTACTCGATGCCGCGTTCGCTGACGGGAATCGGACTCGACCAGACGAGCTTCGGCGGCTCCACCGCCAGGAGGAGGAACGTCGAACCCACCGGCTTGGTCTCGAGCATGATCGTCTCGATCTGCCGCACGCCGCCGACGTCGACGAGCTCCGCCCCCTCGAGAAGGTCGCCCCCCTTGATCGCCTTCACCACCTCGAAGCGCCCCTTGGGGAGCGGACCGTCGGCCCGCGGGGAGAGCGACGCCGCCGTCGGGGGCTCGACGAGCCGGGCGATGACCGCCGCCTGGCTCTGCGCGATCTCCTGGTCGAACGTCAGCGACACCGCGGAGCAGAACGGACAGGCCCGGGCGGCCGTGGCGAGGCCGACGACGGCCGCGAGAACGGCCACCAGAGCGATCGCACGGGCGGGAAGGGCGGCGGGACGGCGGGAGTGTTTCATGGCCCCATTCTAGCAGCGGGCGGGCGCCGGCACCGCGCCGATGCGCGGCCCGGGAGGGCGCTTCGGCCACGGCATGCCCCGCCGCACCGGAGACCGGCCGTCACCCCCCTCCCTGCAGCCACCGCGACACGTCGGTGCGGTAGGCCGCCAGGGCGGGAAGCAGCGCCGCGAGGATCGCCAGGAGGACGAGGAACGGCACGAGCAGGGCCTCCGCCGCCGGTGCCGCCGAGAAGAACCCGGCCCGCACGCCGGCGTTGGCCGCGATCCACGGCCCGATCCCCGCCACCACGGCGTGCCCCAGCACCCAGCCGGCCAGCCCCCCTCCCACCGCCAACAGCACCGCCTCGATGAGCACCGTCGCCAGGACGTGCCCGCGCCTCGCCCCCAGGGCCCGCATGATCGCCACGTCGCGGCTCCGCTCGAGCGACGAGCCCACCATGCTGATGAGGATCCCCAGCGCCGAGACGAGCACCACCAAGCACGTCACCAGGAGCAGCACCAGTTCCAGCGGCTTCACGAACAGGTCGAGGAGCTGACGGATCTCCGCCACCGGCAGCGCCGCCTGGGCGTCGCGGCCCTCGTTGATCGCCGTCCGCAACCCCATCGCCGTCAATTCCGGAGGCAGCCCCGGCAGCGACGCGGTCTCGAGGAGGATCGCCGTCACTTCGCGCTGCGCCGCCGGGAGCGGCGCGGGGCCCGCGCCCGCGGCCCGCTCCGCCACCGGCTCCGGTTCGGCGCCGTCCGGCAGCGGCTTGGCGTGGCCATCCTGGAGATAGAAGCCCTCCATGTTCACGAACACGCCGCGGTCGATCGGC
>CAWUOA010000542.1:0-2454 GCA_963923225.1 uncultured Planctomycetaceae bacterium | reverse complement strand
CGGATCGATCGCATGGCGGGGAGGCCCTTCACGGGGGCGGGGGCGGAAGCGACGAGCATGTTTCCCATGTCGCCGGGGCCACGGACGCCGCTGGGGTGGATGATGCCGGGACCGTCGCGCCGGAAGGGATTCCAGGGGGAAGCCGAGACGGAAGGCCCCGTCCCCGACGCGACCGCCGCGGCACCGTGGATGGCGCACGTCGTGACCGGGGACGACGGGCGGGCGACGGTCGCTCTCGATCTCCCCGACGCACCGGGCCGGTATCGTGTCGTGGCGCGTGCGGTGACGCGTGCGGGGGAGGCGGGCCTGGGGGAGGCGACGCTGCCCCTGCGTGTGCCGGCACAGGTGCGGATCGTCGCCCCGCGGTGGCTCACGGTCGGGGACCGGACGACCTTCTCCACGGTCCTCCACACCGACCTCGCGCGGCCCGCCGAGTTCACCGCGCGCGTCCGTGCCGACGGCGTCACGATCGGAGAACGCGTCGTGCGGATGGAGGCCGAGGATCGGAAATGTCTCGAGTGGCCGCTCGAGATCGGCGGCGGCGGATCGATCCGGATCGAGGCGGAGTTGGTCTCGACCGACGCCTCCGCGGCGACGGTGCTCACCGTGCCGGTGCGCGATCTCGCCTGCGACGTCCGGGTGCGGGCGGGCAGGACGTCGGTCGAGATTCCCGAGAGCCTCGCCGAACGGCCGTGGACGCTCGACGTGACCGCCGAGCCGGAGAGTCTCGCCCGAGTCCGTGACCGCCTTTGGGCCATGGCGGACGACCTCCGCCACAGCGCCGACAGGGGGCTGCAGCCGTGGTTGGATGTCGACGATTACCGCGCCGCGACGTCGATCCTCGGAGGCTCGCGGGCGCTCGGGCTCCCCGATGACCTGTTCGCAGGGGACGTGCTCGCTGCGGTCGACCGGGGGACGCTCCTCGCCCACCGATCGCAAAGCCCGGATGGGGGCTGGACCCGGGCACCTGGCGAGCCATCGAGCGCCGCCACGACGACCGTCGTCCTCGAAAGTCTGCTCGACGCGCGCGACGCGGGGTTCTGGGTCGATGCCGGCGCGGTGGGGCGGGCCACCGCCTTCTTGGCCTCGGCTGCCGACGACGAGCGGGCGCTCGCGGTCCGGGTCCGGGCCGGCGACGAACGGGCGGCGGAAGCGATCGCGAACCTGTCGACGGACCGGATCGTCGCCCTCCTCGACGGCGACACCCGGCCGGAGGCGGCTCGCGTCGAGAGTGGATGGACGACGGAGCGGGAGGCCACGCCGGTCGAGCGACTGGCTCTCGTCGCCCTCGCGGGGCGTGGGGATCTCGTTCCCGTCCTCCCCGGCGCTCCGCCCGGAGAAGGCGAAGCACGCACCGTCGGTTCCGTCAGGGAGGCGGCCCTGGTCATCCGGGCGATCGCCACGCGCGACACCGAGGATCGACGCCTGCCCGGGCTCGTGGCCTGGGCCATGGAAGAGGGGAAGAAGGAGCGGCCCCTCGGCTCGCCCGTCGACGCGGCGCTGCTCGCCCGGGCGATGGCCGCGGTGCCGGTGACGAAGCGGCCGGGTGCCTGGTCGCTCACCCTCCGCGAAGGGGACCAGAGCGTCCACGGGATCGAGACCCTGGAAGGGGAGGGCTCGATGGTCGTGACGCCGAAGGCGATGAACGGCGGCCGCAATCATCTCCATTTCCATTCGAACGACCCGACCTTCCGTCTCTCGCTCACGGCGCGGTGTCGGATTCCAGAGCCGCCGGAGATCGGCGAGTCCGCCCTCCGGCTGGGGCGAGGGGTCGAAAAGTTCGTCGGCATCGCCGACGGTGGCAAGGAGGCGTGGCACCGGGTGCGATCGGGTGAGTCGGTGCGGCTCGGCGATCGACTGCGCGTCGTGCTCACCAGCGGCCCCTACGGCGGGGTTGCCGAGGCTCCCCTCGCCGCGGGCCTCGAACCGGTCTCGGCGGCTCCGTCGGTTCGCGAGCGGAATGGCTGGGACGGACGGTTCGTCGTCTGCGGAGACCGACTCATCGGCTCGATGCCGTTCGGTGAACGGGAAGGGGTCGCCGTCGAGGTACGTCCGACCCGTCCGGGACGCTACCGATTCCCCCCGACCGTCACCCGCCACCGGGGCAGAACCGACGTCACCGGCACCTTCGTTCTGTGCATCGAGGAGTGAGCGGAGCGGCGGTCGGAGCCGTTCCCCGGGCCGTCACGCCCCTCCCCATCGTCATTCCCCGCGGCCGATTGTTGCTCGCTGCCGCCGCGGTCGATAGCGTGGGGGAACGGAGGGGGGCCCGAGCCCCGATCCCACAGGGAATCCGTTTCGGGAGACGATCGATGCGGATACGGATGATCGCCGCGGCGACGCTGCTGCTGGGAACGACCTTCGGCGTCGCCGGCGAGCCGGGCGGGAGCCCGCCGTTCTCGGGCCCGAGCGGCAATTTCGGCGGCTGGGCGACGACGCGCGGCCGCTACACCT
>CAWUOA010000541.1:0-2468 GCA_963923225.1 uncultured Planctomycetaceae bacterium | reverse complement strand
CCGGCGTCGAAGAGCCGGTCCTGGAGCTCGTCGAAGGAGCGGGCCCAGGGAGGGAGACGGTCGCGGCGCAGCGTCCAGGGATGGACGACGAGCCCCGCGGCGCGGGCCCGGGCCACGAGCCCGGTCGCGGATCCCCGCTCGTCGAGCACGCGGTCGATCGAGGGCCCCAGGCCGTCGGCGACGCGGGCGACGCGGGCGAGTCCTTCGTCGGTGACGAGGTCGTCCTGCTCCCTGCCGCCGACCAGCTGCACGAGCCTCCCCTCCCAGCCGAGCTCCCCGCGGATCCGCGTCACCTCGTCGGGGTCGAAGCACTGGATGAAGCAGGGGTCGTGTTTCGTCGCGTAGCCGTGGCGGCGGAGCACCGCGATCACGCCCGCGGCCAGATCGTGCCCCTCGCCTCGGTGCCAGGCGGGGGACTTGACCTCGGTGTAGATGCCGACCGGGCGGCCGCTCGAGCGCTCGAGCCCGGCGACGAACTCGAGCTCCTCCTCGAGCGACACGATCCCGAACCGGCTCCGGCCCGCCGGGAACCGCTCGGGGAACGTCTGCCGGCCGGTGGCCGGGTCGACGCGCTCGGAGAGCGCGAGACCGCGCAGCTCGGCGAGCGTGAAGTCGGTGACGTGGTGCCGTCCGTCGGCACGGGCCCGGCCCGGGAACCTGGCCGCCACGTCGCTCACGGCGTCGAGCGTGGTGTCGTGGAGGACGACCGGGACGCCGTCCTTGGTCATCACCACGTCCTGCTCGACGAAGTCGGCCCCCTGCGCGACCGCCAGCGCCTTGGCGGCGAGGGTGTGCTCCGGCAGGTAGCCGCTCGAGCCGCGGTGGGCGATGACGACCGGCACTGGGGGCGGCTCCGCGGCGGCGGGGGAGAGGGTGATCGGGAGGATCGCCCGGGCGGCGAGGGCCAGGGCGGCGTAGCGCGTGGGTTTGGCCGCTCCGCCGCCGCGCGTGTGCCACAGGATAGCGGCGGGGAAGCCTCCGATCGGGGGGCCCGATCCGTTATTCTGTCGGCGGGGTGTCCGGTTTTCGGGTTTCCGCACGCCGTTCCCTGAGGGCGGGCGGGGCGATGCCTCCGGCGGGACGTTCCCCGATCCCTTTCGCCACAGCAGCTTCCGAGTCAAAGGAGTCCCCTCGATGGTCAAGAAGAAGGGAGTCAAGCCGACGAAGAAGGTCCCGCTCCGCCGCGCCTGCGGCGCGATGGCGGCCCACATGCTGCTGTTGGAGAAGTATCCGGCCTTCCGGATGAACCTCATGAAGCTCGAGGGGGCGACGTCGAAGCGACGGGAAGCCCGGTTCAATCTCGCCGAATCGGCGCTCGTGGTCATCGATACGGTCGTCCACGTCGTCCACAGCAACGCCGACGAGAACATTTCCGACGCCCAGATCGCCAGCCAGATCGACGTCCTCAACAAAGACTACCGCGCCGCCAACACCGACCGCACGCAGGTCCCCGCGCCATGGGCCGGGCTCGTCACCGACGCGCGGATGTCGTTCAATCTCGTCGACGTGACGCGGACGGCGACCAAGACCGCCGGCTTCACCACCGACGACGCGGTGAAGTCCGCGGCCGGCGGGGGCATCGCTCCGGTCGATACGAAGACCCATCTCAACATCTGGGTCTGCCCGCTCACCGGCGGTCTCCTCGGCTATGCCCAGTTTCCCGGCGGTCCTCCCGCCACGGACGGCGTGGTCATCAACACCGCGGCGTTCGGCACCAAGGGCACGGCCACGGCCCCGTTCAATCTCGGCCGTACCGCCACCCACGAGGTGGGGCATTATTTCAACCTCCGGCACATCTGGGGCGACACCCCGGATTGCAGCGGCGGCGACGGCGTCGCCGACACGCCCAATTGCGAGGGCCCGAACTACGGCACGCCCGCGTGGCCCTCGATCAGTTGCAACAACGGCCCCAACGGCGACATGTTCGTCAACTACATGGACTATGTCGACGACGCGGCGATGTTCATGTTCACCGCGCAGCAGGTGTTGCGGATGCGGACGGCGCTGGAGACGGCCAGGCCGGGCTTGATCGCCAAGCCGGCGGCCCGGGCCCGACGGAAACGCTGAATCGAAGGCACGGGTGCGCGGTGTCGACCGAATCCGAAGGGGACGAGGTTCCGCTCTGTTCCGGCGTCTGGGTGCACGCGTTCGAGGAGGACACTCCCGAGGGGGCCGTGTACCGGCCCGAGGGGGAGCGGTTTCCCCTCTCGCGCCGGCCGCGGCGGAGGCTGTCGTTCCACGCCGACGGCGGCGCCACCGTGTCCGATGGCGGCGCCGACGACCGTCTCGTGGACCGATCGTCGACGTGGTCGGAGGAGGGGGGCCTGCCGGTGATCCACTGCCCCGGGGGGGGGCGACTGCGGGTCGTGGCGCGAGGCCCGCGCCGGCTGGTGGTGAGGGTCGAGCAGCAGGGGCATGGTTGACCCGCGTGTCGCGGGGGGACGTCACGGAGTGATTCGATGGCGAAG
>CAWUOA010000540.1:0-2473 GCA_963923225.1 uncultured Planctomycetaceae bacterium | reverse complement strand
CACCTCAAGAACCTGGCGCTGATCAAGAACATGCACTCCAAGGGGGAGCTGCCGCGGATCCACGGCTGGCTCTACCGCGTCGAGACCGGCAAGGTCGAGGTCCTCGTCGACGGCCGCGGCGGCGCGCCCCGCACCGGCGCCCCGGCCAAGGCCCTCGCTGCGGCGATCGGCAAGTCGGCTGCGGCGAAGAAGAAGCCCGCCGCCAAGCGTTCCGGCAAGAAGTGAGACGGCGCGCCCCGACGCCCTCCCGCCGGGAACCCGTGACCTTCCGATCGCTTTCGCAGCCACTGTGAATCGTCCCTCCGGATGGTGAGCCGGAGCGTGCGCCCTGTGCCTCCCCGGCTCAGGGCGAGATGTCGATCCGGAAAGGCTTCCCGGAGAAACCGCTCCGGGGCGCGTGTCCGTCGCCGGCATGCGGAATCCGGCACGCCGTCTGCCTGCCGATCCTCCAGGCACGTGCGCTCCGGGCGGCGGCGTGCGTCATCGTGGGACGCGGCGTCCTCACGGGGAGCTTTCAGGGGCCCGCGGAGAGTCAGGCCGTGATCCTGAAGCCCCCCGGAGCCGGCGGTGTGCCGTCCGCCGCCGCGAGTTCGCCCTCCGCCTGGCGATCGGTGTCGTTCCTCGCGCAGCTGTGTGCGGTCCTCCTCTCGACCGCCGCCCCGTCTCCCGCGCGCGCGGTCGTGGTCGACCAGCTCGGCGGCGGCAACTTCACGGCGCCGGCCGACGATCCCGGCTGGAACAACGTCGGCGCGATCTGGGTCGGCGGTGGCGTCTACCTCGGTGACGGTTGGGTGCTCACTGCCGACCACATCGGCAGCGGCAGCGGCTTCACTCTCGGCGGCACCACCTACCAGATGGTCCCCGGCACCGGTCACCAGCTCACCAACAACGGCGTCGCCGGCAAGTCGACCTACACCGATCTCTACCTCTTTCGAGTCGACGGCCGGCCGAACGTGCCGAACGTCACCGTCGCGTCGGTCGGGGCCCAAATCGGCGACGCCGTGACGATGATCGGCCGCGGGAGGAATCAGGAGGCGACGCGGACGCTCTGGACGGTCAACACCTCGGTCGACCCCTGGAGTTGGACGGAATCGCCGCCGGCGAGCAATCCCAACGCGCTCGGCTTCAAGACGACGCCCACCCAGTCGATGAGCTGGGGTAAAAACGTCATCGACCAGATCGAGTGGGAATCCGATGGATTGGATTTCCGCACGCTGGTCACGACGTTCAATCTGGGGTCTTCGGCGATCGCCGGCGAAGGTCAGGTGGTGTACGGCGACTCCGGGGGTGGCGTATTCGTCAAGCAGGGGGGGCGATGGAACCTCGCGGGGATAATCATCGCGCAGGGCGCTTACTCCGGTCAGCCCGCCGCCACCGGGGTGTTCGGCGACGAATCCTACGTCGCCGATCTTTCCTTCTATCACGATCAGATCGTCGCCATCACCGTCCCCGAGCCGGGGGCCGGCACGCAGGTGGCGGTGGCGGGAGGCGCGGCGGGCCTGGCCTGGCTCGTGCGGCGCGTGCGGCGGCGCGTGTGACGGCGGCGATGCGCGTCTTCCCTTCCGATCACCATCCGCTTCCGCTGCCGACGGGGCACCGCTTCCCGCTCGACAAGTACCGGCTCCTCCGCGAGCGTCTCGAGCGCGCCGCCGCCGCCGGAGCCCCGCTCGAGTTCGTCGCGCCGCATGCCGCCACCGACGACGAGATCCTCCGCGTGCACGACCGGGCCTACGTCGGCCGCGTGCTCTCCGGGACGCTCTCGGCCGACGAGGTGCGGCGGATCGGGTTTCCCTGGAGCGAGGGGCTCGTGCGGAGGTCGCTGGTCAGCACCGGCGCGGCGGTCGACGCGGCCGCGGCGGCGCTCTCCGACGGCGCCGCCGCGAGCCTCGCCGGCGGCACGCATCACGCCGGCCCCGATTGGGGGGAGGGCTACTGCGTCTTCAACGACGTCGCCGTCGCCGCGCGCGAGATGCAGGCCCGCGGCGCCGCCGCCCGGGTGGCGATCGTCGATCTCGACGTCCATCAAGGGAACGGCACCGCGGCGATCTTCGGCGGCGATCCGACGGTGTTCACCGCGTCGGTCCACGGCGAGCGGAACTTCCCGCTCCGGAAGCACCCCGGCTCGCTCGACGTCGGCCTCCCCGACGCGGCCGACGACGACGCCTACCTGGCGGCGGTCGACCTCGCGGTGGCCGGGGCCGTGACCCGCTGGCGGCCCGACCTGATCCTCTACATCGCCGGGGCCGACCCCTATTCGGGCGACCGTCTCGGCCGGCTCGCCGTCACCCGCGAAGGGCTCGCCGAGCGGGATCGACGCGTTTTCGCGGCCGCCGTGGCGGTCGGCGCCCCGGTGGCGGTGGTCTGCGGCGGAGGCTACGCCCCCGACCTGTCGGCCGTGGTCGAGATCCATGCCGCCACCATGCTCCAGGCTGCCGCGATGACGCAGGCCGGGGCCTTCGGCAGGGGGGGGAAG
>CAWUOA010000539.1:0-2475 GCA_963923225.1 uncultured Planctomycetaceae bacterium | reverse complement strand
GCGCCGGCCACGAAGGGGAGGCGTGAAACGGTGTGTCCTGGATCGTCCCGCCCGGAGAGCTGACGAGATCTCCTCGTGCGTTCCCTCGGGGCACCGGGCAAGCGGCGCACGAACGCCTGGGCAGACGACGTCCGGGGCGATTGGCGGAACCGCCGATTTTCACATCCGCGGGCATTGGGTATAGACCGGGAAGGCCCGCAGTGGCGGCCGCCCCCCGTCCGGCCGGAGACGATCGATCGTGCAGCCCCCCGTCCCCCGTCGCCCGATCCGCGTCATGCTCGTCGACGACCATCCGGTGCTGCGCGTCGGGCTGGCGAGCGTCCTGACGACGAGCCACGGCTTCGCGGTCGTGGCGGAGGCGGAGGACGGCGCGGGCGCCCTGGCCCTCTACCGGCGGCAGCGTCCCGACGTGCTCCTGCTCGACGTGAGCATGGAGCGGATGGACGGCATCGAGACACTGCGTCGCCTCCTCGCCGAGTTTCCCGAGGCGCGGGTCATCATGCTGACCTCTTCGAAGGCCGCGGAGGATGCGGCGCTGGCACTGTCGGCCGGTGCCCTGGGGTACCTCGTGAAGACCGTGCATCATTCGGCGATCGCCGACGCGATCCGTGCCGTCCATGCGGGCGAGCGGGTCGGATCGACCGTGGCCGAGGCGGCGCTGCCGTCGACCGGACCCCTCTCGCACCGCGAGGCCGAGGTTCTCGGCCTCGTCCGTCAGGGATTCTCCAACGACGAGATCGCGTCGTTGCTCGGCATCTCGGAGCGCACCGCGCGGGCGCACGTCTCGGCGATCCTCGAGGCGCTCGGCGCGGCGGACCGGGCCCAGGCGGTGGCGCTCGGATTCGAGCTCGGCATCCTCCGCCCCTCGATCCGCCAGCGGGGATGACGCTCCGCTCACGCTCCCGGCACGGGGGCTCGGATGCGCCCGTGCCGGGAGTCGCGGTTCAGCGGATGCCGAGCGAGCCGGAGCTCGCGGCGCGGAACATCGACACGAGCGTCGCCGCCCGCGGGGAGATCATCGAGAGGATGTAGGTGGAGCGGGCCTGCCGGGTGACCGGCGGCGTGCGAACCATCGCCACCATCGGGCTGACCCGGGGGGAGGCCAGTCCCACCAGTGCCAGCCGGCCGGCCTGCGTGTTCACTCCGCCCGCCTTCGGGATCGAGGCGAGCATGCTCAGCCGGGGCGAGATCAAGCCCAGCGGGCTCACCGTCGGCAGACCTGGTTGCGCCGGCACGAGGGGACGGTTCAATCGGGCGATGAGGCCCCCTCCCTTGCCTCCGCGGAACAGGCCGGCCGCCCGGCTCTCGCCGGCGCCCGCCACCGAAAACGCCACCACCAGCGCCGCCATCGCGGCCAGACGCGAGACCTTCATCGAAACGTGCTCCATCGCGGGGAACCGGTCGCGGGGCGTACCGGCGGGGCCCGTCGCCGACCGCCCCCGCACCGGAGGGGTCGCGACATGGAGGCGATGGTGCTTCGGGGCCCGCCGGAATCAAGGGGAAGCGTCCGGAAGGGGCCCGAGGTCGGGATGGGCCGTGGGGTGCGGATGTCGATCGCGGCCGGGTTTCGCGATGGTTTGCGGCGCGAAGGGGCCGTGCCCCGGGGCGACGCCGGTCGGAGGAAACGCCAATGCGGCGGAGTGCTCCGGGGCCCGGGTCGTGATCGGCCGATCCGCCAATGGCGACGGGAGCGGCCGCACCGAACAATGCCGGCGGCGATTCCGTACCGCGTGTCTCATGGCTGGCGGACCGCGACGCAACGCCTCCCGCCGGCCTCCTGCCCATCGACGACGGACGAGAACGGATTCGGGTGCGATTCATGGACGAGTTCAACAGGATCACGGCGCTGGTCTGCTCCACCGGCTCCGCCCACGGACGGGCGGCGGTCGGCTGGAGGCAGGGCTTGGTGGTGGCGACGCTCGCGGCCCTCGCCACGTCGGCGGTGGTGTTCCTCGCCTGCTGAGCCCGGACTCCCGCGCGGCGCGTGCCGGCGACGCCTCCCGGGAAACGGGGGGGGCGGCGGGGAACTTTTGCGATTGTCGGTTCGGCCAATGGAAACGCGCCTTTCACGAGGGTAGATCAGAGGCTCCACCGGAGAACCCCTCCCGTGGTGTCGGGGACGGTCGGCAGGACGCCCGCCCCGATGCCACGGTCGTCCGGTGGGCGTCGCGGCACCACCAGCGTGCCGCGGTGCGGGAAGGCGTCCCGGCTCGGTCTTTTCCACGGCGTCCCGCGCGGCCGCCGTGGTCGGGTCCGATCGGGAGAGCGGTGCCTGTGAGCAGGTGCACCGCTCCACCGTGGGGCGTTTTCCACGCGGCGGGTCATCGGTGTTCGACGCGGCTCCGACAGGGGCCGTCGAGACTCCGATGACCCGCCCGTCGGAGTCCCTTCCGTCGTCCCGCCCTGGCCGGCCTCGAGGCGCTCGACGGCCGCACCGCGTCGACCGGCGATGACGCGCCCTCGAGGCGCCCTCCT
>CAWUOA010000538.1:0-2476 GCA_963923225.1 uncultured Planctomycetaceae bacterium | reverse complement strand
AACCCATGACCTCGTCCTTACCAAGGACGCGCTCTACCAACTGAGCTACAGCAGCGGGGGTGTTCGGTGGGGTGGCGTGTGGTGGTGGCTGGGGGCGTGAGGAGCGGGTGAAGGGAATCGAACCCTCGTCTTTAGCTTGGAAGGCTATTGCTCTACCATTGAGCTACACCCGCTTGCCGAATCGTCGCTCTGGGGTGTCTGGGAATGTCGTTCGTTCGGGGGCGGCGTGTCTGACGTGGCGTGAATCGTCCGGCGTGGTTCGGCTGAAGGGATGGGGAGTGCAGGATTCGAACCTGCGAAGGCATAGCCACTTGATTTACAGTCAAGCCCCTTTGACCGCTCGGGAAACTCCCCTGGAACAGTGCTGTCGGTGTGAGGTCGGCTTTTCGGTCAGGCAGGCTCGTTCCGGGATCGGATCGTAGGGACCGGCTCTCGTGAACTCTTCGTGCCTGCCGGTCGGTCGGCGTGGGGGCCGAGCCTGACCGTCGGGCGTCTTTCAGGTGGTCCGTCTCAAGTCGACCGCAACCCGCGGGCCTCTGTGGAAAACCCGCCGGCTACGGTTTGTAGGGTTCGAACCCTGCCAAGCGACCGGAGCGCCCGCCCGTGCCCCGGACTTCCCGCCGCCGAACCGGTTTCGTTCGGAAAACGTCGGCGGAAAACGCGACTCGAGCAGATCTCGACCAAGCCGGCCAAGGCGCAGTGAGCTAGCGGCGGGAGTTGAACCCGCAACCTACTGATTACAAATCAGTTGCTCTGCCAATTGAGCTACGCTAGCCAGCCGGTCCTGGGACGGGAAACCCTTGAGTTTACGGATTCGGGGGCCGCAATCAAGACGACCCTTCCGGACCATTTGCACGTTTTCTCGCCCGTCGGACGCGCGCCCCCCCGATAGGGGTGTTTTCGTGGGGTGGCCGCGTCTTCCCCTCCCGGCCGCCTCGTCCGGCAGGAGGCCTTCCGGGAGGGGCGGTCAGGTCGATGGAAAATCGACCGCCATCAGCGACACGTCGTCGCTGAGCGATCGGCGCCCCGCCAACGCCCGGACATGGCCGAGCACCGCATCCAGGTCGGCGTCGGAGCCCCGGTTTGCCGGCGTTGCCGGAGGGGAGGCGAGGAATCGGGTGAACGCGTCGAAGGACCACAGCGACCCGTCCTCCTGCACCACTTCGAACGCCCCGTCGCTGAACAGCCACAGCCGGGCACCCGGCGCGACGGCGATTTCCCTCTCCTCGAAGTCGAGTCCCTCCGACACGCCGACGAGCGGGCCGTCGGATTCCAGCCGGGTCAGCCGGGCCGCTCCCGCCGCACTGGCGGCCGGGTCGAGGAGGAGGGCCGGTGGGTGGCCTCCGCCGGCCCAGCGAAGCGTTCGCTTGCGGGTGTGGTACACGCCGTACCACATCGAGAAGAACATGTCGTTGTGCCGCTCCATGGGGAACGCCCGGTTGAGCGCCCCCAGCACGGTCCCGGGGGAGCGGAAGTCGGCGTCCGCCAGTGCGCCCCCCCGGACGGCGCTCAAGGCCGACACGCTGAGCAGCGCCGCCCCGACGCCGTGGCCGCAGACGTCGAGCAGATAGAGGGCGACGTGGTCGTCGTCGATGGCGTGGTAGCCGAAGGCATCCCCCCCCAGGGTGGCCGAGGGGACGAACCGCCAATCGGCCCTCACGCCGCCGACGACCCCCGGAGGGGGGAGGAGCGAACAGACGTAACGGGAGGCGGCGGCGAGATCGGCGGCGAGGGCCTCCCGGCTCGCGCGGAGCTCCTCGAAGGCGGCGTTGCGCTCGAGCAGCGCCGTGAAGCCGCGGGAGTGATGGCGGATGCGGGCCACCAGTTCGACCCGGTCGGGGAGCTTGACGAGGTAATCGGTGGCGCCGAGCGAGAAGGCCTCGGCCTTCACCGCCGGTTCTTCCTTCGTGGAGAGGACGACGATCGGCACGTCGGGGAAGCGGCCGTCCGCCCGAAAGCGGCGCAGCAACTCGAGCCCGTCGATCCCCGGCATCACCAGGTCGAGGAGGATCACCGTGGGGCGGACGCCGACCGCCGTCTCGATCGCCTGCTCGGGCTCGCGGCAGTAGTGGAAGGTCGCGCCGTCGCCCCCGACGAGCATCCGCCGCACCGCCTCGCCGATGATCGGCTGATCGTCGACCAAGAGCACCACCGGCGCCGATTCGGCGGGGGCAACGTCGGCGGAAGTGGGGATGGCATCCGGGCCGGGCACGGTTCGGTTCCTCTGTCGGGCGGCCTCGGTGCGCGGCGTTGACGCGCGCGCCTTGCAGGAGTGTGGCCCACGGCGGCCGGCGAGGGAAGCGCGGCTGGGCCGAAGCGATCGATGGTTCTGCGCAATTCAGACTGCCGGTCGCCGGCCCACCCCTTGCATGACCCTGTGCGAATCGTAAGCTCAGGCCCCCTGGGTTCCTGGCCAGCTCACCCTTGCTTCTCCTCAGTCGATCAGAGGTCCCCCATGCAGTGGTTTCGCCGCGGT
>CAWUOA010000537.1:0-2477 GCA_963923225.1 uncultured Planctomycetaceae bacterium | reverse complement strand
CCGCGGGATCCTGAACGGCACGAGCAACTTCATCCTCACGCGCATGGAGGAGGACGGCTCGACCTACGCCGAGGCGCTGGCCCTGGCGCAGGCGAAGGGCTACGCCGAGGCCGATCCCTCCATGGACGTCGACGGCACCGACGCCACGCAGAAGCTCGCCATCCTCTCCCACCTCGCCTTCGGCGTGTGGGTGCCGTGGAAGGAGATCCCGCGGACGGGGATCGACACCGTCGACGGCGACCTGATCCGCTACGCCGCCGAGCTCGGCTACCGGATCCGCCTCGTGGCGGTGGCGCGGCGTGCCGACGGCCGCCTGGCGATGCGCGTGGCGCCCGCGCTGGTGAAGGCGGGAACGCCGCTGGCCGAGACGCGCGGCGCCTACAACGCCGTGAGCATCGTCGGCGACGCGGTGGGGCGGATGTTCTTCCAGGGCCTCGGCGCGGGGCAAATGCCCACCGCCTCGGCCGTCGTGGCCGACATCATCGACACCGTCGTGGGCCGGGCGGGGATCACCTTCCGCACCACCGGCGTCCTCTCGGCCGACAGCCCCGCGGCGAAGGTGGCCGGGGTCGACGCGGCCGAGCGGCACTTCCTCCGCATCGTCGTCACCGACCGCCCCGGCGTCCTCGCGCGGATCACCGGGATCCTCGGCGAGCACGGGATCTCCATCGCCAGCGTGATCCAGCACGACCCCGTCGGCGGCCGGGAGGCCCCGGGCACCGTGCCCGACGTCCCCCTGGTGATCATGACCCACTCCTGCCCGTCGAGCGCGGTGCACGCGGCGCTCGACGCGATCGACCGCTGCGACGTCGTCAGCGGCCGGAGCGTCTGCCTGGGAGTGCTCGACGAATGAGCGGGTTCGCGAAGGCGCGGCGCCCACTGCGGCCCACGGAAAGCACGCGCGGAGGATCGGCAGGATGAAGTACGTGATCGTCATTCCCGACGGCGCCGCCGACACGGCCCAGGACGCGCTCGGGGGCCGCACGCCGCTCGAGGCGGCCCGCACCCCGGCCTGCGACCGGCTCGCGCGGCTGGGCCTGGTGGGACTTGCCAACCATGTCCCCGACTCCCTCCCGCCGGGATCGGAAGTGGCGTGCATGAGCCTGCTGGGCTACGACCCGCTGTCGTGCTTCACCGGCCGGGCCCCGCTCGAGGCCGCGGCCAAGGGGATCGAGCTCGGCCCCGACGATCTCGCCGTGCGCTGCAATCTCGTCACCGTCCGCGACGGCGTGATGGAGGATTTCACCGCGGGACACGTCTCCACCGAGGAGGCGACGGCGCTGTTGGCCGCCTGCCAGCGGGGGCTGGCCGCCGACTTCCCGGGCCTGGCCGGCTGGGAGTTCGCCACCGGCGTGAGCTACAGAAACCTCCTCCTCCACCGCGGCAGGGCAGGGGAGCCCGCCCCCCTCGGCCACGATCTCCGCTGCACCCCCCCGCACGACCTCCTCGATCAGCCGGTTCTCGACGCCTTCCCGCGCGGCTCGGGCTCCCGTCTCCTCACCGAGATCATGGCGGCCAGCGCCCGCTGGCTCGACGGCCATCCGGTGAACGCGGCCCGCATCGCGGCGGGCAAGCGGCCGGCGACCCACGTCTGGCTGTGGGGCGCGGGACGCACGCCGCGCATGAAGCCGTTCACCGAGGCCTATCCGGGCTACGGCTCGGGCGCCACGATGATCACCGCCGTCGACCTGTTGCGCGGACTGGCGGCGCTCGCCGGCTGGAAACGCCGCGAGGTGGAGGGGGCCACCGGCTACCTCGACACCGACTACGCCGCCAAGGCCCGGGCGGCGATCGAGGAATTGGCCACGGCCGACCTCGTCTGCGTCCACGTCGAGGCGCCGGACGAGGCGAGCCACGAAGGGAACGTGGACGAGAAGGTGAAGGCGATCGAGCGCGTCGACGAGCTCGTCGTGGCGCCGCTGCTATCGCATCTCGAGCGGCTCCCCGCCTGGCGGCTCCTCGTCTGCCCCGACCACCCCACCTTCCTCTCCACGAAGACCCATTCCCGCGGCCCGGTGCCGTTCGTGATGGCGGGAACGGGGATCCCCGCGGCGGGCTCGACGTACGACGAGCCGGCGGCGGCCCGGGCGGCGGCGGGCGACCCGACAGCGCGGATCGAGCCGGGCTGGAAGCTGATGGGGCGGTTCCTCGACGAGTCACGGTGAGCGACGGCGGTTCGAACGAAGGCGGCGAAGGCCCCCGCCGGCGGCGGGCGGCCCCGAGAAAAGGAGCGGTGATCCGATGGCCCTGGTGGTGCAGAAGTTCGGCGGGACGAGCGTGGCCGACGCGCAGAAGATCGTGGCGGCGGCCCGCAAGGCGGTGGCCCGCCACAAGGCCGGCGACAAGGTGGTGGTGGTGGTCAGCGCCATGGGCCACCAGACCGACGTCCTCGTCGATCTCGCCAAGCAGATCACCGACCGGCCCAGCGCCCGCGAGATGGACATGCTCCTCTCCACCGGCGAGCAGGTGAGCGTGGC
>CAWUOA010000536.1:0-2478 GCA_963923225.1 uncultured Planctomycetaceae bacterium | reverse complement strand
CCTTCTTGCTCTGGGCGATCCCGCTGGCCGTGGCCGCGAGTTCGGCAGCGGCCGCCGACTTCACGCAGGTGTGGCGAGGCCTCACCGCCCCGGTGCGGGCGATGCACCGCGAACGACCCGCGACCTGCGAGGACGACGCCGTCGAATCGCTCGCAGCCCAGATCGACTGGCTCGAGCACCATGTCGACCGTTTTGGATCGATCGTCGCCAAACAGCCGGACGTCTGGGGGCAGAGCCGGCTGACGCGTTACCGCTACGAGTACGAGAGCCAACTCAAGGCGAAGCTCGGCGATTTTCAGGATCTCAACAACGCGAGCATCCAGCGCAGCGACCAGAGCTTCGTCGGCATCGCGATGGCGATGTCGGGCGGGCACTCCACGTCGGCGACGCCGCCGCCCGCGGTGAACAACATCCAGAACCTGATCTCCGACCCCACGCAGGCCACCAGCGGAGTCATCGACCGCTCCGCGCCGTTCTCCGCACCGCAGAAACCGTTCGCGACGTTCGGCCTCGGTGCGGACAACGCCGTGAGCCTCGATCCCTCGACCCACCTCGACCATCTGTCGGAGTACATCGGCCATCTTCAGGAGTTGCGCCGGATCAACGAGGGTGACGACACCGCCGACTCCCCTGGTTACGCGCTCAACCTCGTGCGTGTGCCGGTCTCGATCCTCCCCGGGAGGGTGACGCAGACCGGGTACGGCGCGGAGATCACGATCATCGCCGACACCGACCTCGGCGACGAACTCCTCCCCGACACCTTCCGCAACCTCGTCATCAACGATCTGGTCGATCTCCTCTCCCCGCCGATCACCTTCGCGCTCAATTCGGGTGCGGTCCGCTCGGCGTTGTGTGCCCAGGAGGCGGCCCAGGACGCGGCCGCGGCCCTGCCGCCGGAGGTCCTGGAGTTCGCCACCGGAGCCGAGGGGGGCAATGCGTCGGCACGCCGCGAAGTGATCGCCCAGATGCGCCGCGTGCTGCGCGCGCACTCCATGGCGGTGTCGATCCCCACGGCGAAGATGCGGCGGGCGCGGATGCCGTTGCCGCCGGAGCAGATCATCGACATCGGCGGCGAGGCGCAGGCGGCGATCCTCGTTCGTGCCGCGTTCGACGCGCTCGGCGGTCACCCCGCCAACCGGCCGTGCCTCGAGTACGTCGACGTCCGCGGCTACCTCGGCGAGGAGTTGCAGGGGGCCTACGACTTCCTCTGCCAGGAGCGGCAGTCGGCCGCCTGGGGACGGCTGGCGGAACAGGATCTGGCCGAGCTCGTCCGCAGCCGCCGCTTCGGCGAGCTCGAACTGCGCCGCCGCGAGTTCTTCGAATCGCTCGGCAGCGACGAGGCCGTCCCGGGGGAGCCGATCGCCAGTGCCGGGGCCATCACCTCGGCGTGCGACGGCCCCTGCGCCAACCGGATCGCAGGTTGCCGGCTCTGCAGGACGACGACTGCCGTGCTCGCCTGGACGATCCTCGTCGAGTCGGCGCTTCTCAACGAGCGGCTCGTGGCAGACATGCGCGACACCGCCTCGACGCGCGGCATGGGGCCGGCGTGCGTCGTCGCGGGGCCGTTTTGGGGCCCTTCCCCGTCGCCGGAAGCCCGGTCGGCCTTCAACGACTACGTCCGCCGCCGCTGGCCGATCCGGGTGTTCACGCTCGATCCGGTGACGCAGGAGCAGAACGTGGAGGACATGTTCTCCCAGCGTCGCGAAATGCAGATGGCGATGGCGATGGCTTTCTCCAGCGGCCGGGTGAACTCGTCCGCCATGTCGCGTTACGCCCGGCGTCTGGAGACCGACATGGCCACCATCGGCCTCAACAAGACGGCCGTCGGCTTCACGCACGGTGCCGACACCTTCGGCTGGCGCTTCTATCCGCGATTCCAGACGCCGGCCACGAAGGGCAACCTCCAGGCCTTCACCGAGACCCTCTGCGGCACCGCCAACTCCACCAAAGCCGATCTCGCCGGCCGACGCCTCGAGCCCGGCATGCGCGAGTGCACCGCGATGATCGTCATGCCGTCCTTCGTGCCGAGCATCACCCTCGACGTCCGGACCAATTGGTTCTCCCTCACCGACCCGCGGTCCACCGAGCAGGGGATGCGCGAAACCCTCAAGCTCTCCCGCAGCGTCAAGGCGATGCAGCAGTCCGCGGCCACCTGCGCCCGCTGTGCCGGCGCCTACCGCGACGGCGACGTGGCCCGGCTCCTCCGCCGCGTCGAGCAGCTCGACCGTGAGCTCCCTCTCCAGACGCTCCAGGCGCAGATCCCCTACGAGAACACCTCCGCGGGCTTTGAACTGTTCGACACGGGCGTCACGAGCCTCGCTCCCGAGCTGATCGGCTACTACGGCGCCGAGGGGATCGACACGGAGGGGTCGACGGAGTTGTTCCTCATCGGGAAGGGCTTCAGCATCCACGACACCAACGTCATCGCGGGGGGCAAGAGCGTTGCTTCGACGCTCATCAGCCGCGACGTCATCAAGG
>CAWUOA010000535.1:0-2480 GCA_963923225.1 uncultured Planctomycetaceae bacterium | reverse complement strand
TGAAGTCGGGGATGCCGTACATCAGCAGCCCGCCGGGGCGGTCGGCCCGCTCGAAGACGGTGACGTGGTGGCCGGCCCGGTTGAGCTGCTGCGCGGCGGCGAGCCCCGACGGGCCGCTCCCCACCACGGCCACGCGCTTCCCGGTCCGCTCGAGCGGCGGCTGCGGCACCACCCACCCCTCGTCGAAGGCCCGGTCGGCGATCGTCATCTCGATCTGCTTGATGGCCACCGGATCGGCGTTGATGCCGAGCACGCAGGCGGCCTCGCACGGGGCGGGGCAGACGCGCCCGGTGAACTCGGGGAAGTTGTTGGTGGCGTGGAGGCGCTGCGCGGCCTCGTGCCACTGCCCGCGGTACACCAGGTCGTTGAAGTCCGGGATGATGTTCCCCAGGGGGCATCCGGTGTGGCAGAAGGGCACGCCGCAATCCATGCAGCGCGCGCCCTGCGTCCGCACCTCCTCCGGCGGGAGGATCGTGAGGAACTCGTGGTGGTGCTTGAGACGGTCGGAGACCGGCGCGTAGCCGGAGATCTTCCGCTCGTGCTTGAGAAAACCGCGTGGATCACCCATGGACCTTCACCTCCGCCCTGCGGGCCTCGTCCCGTTCCCGTTCCTGGAGCTTCGCCAAGTCGGCGAGCGCCCGCTTGTAATCGGTCGGCATGACCTTCACGAACCGTCCGCGTTCCTTCGACCAGGCGTCGAGGATGCCCCGGCCGCGGGTGCTGCCGGTGTGCTCGACGTGCTTCTCGATCCTCGCGCGGACGTATTCGGCGTCGCCGTCGTCGAGCGGCTCGAGCTCGACCATCTCGGTGTTGACCCGCGGCCGGAAGCGGCCCTCCGGATCCCAGACGTAGGCGATCCCGCCGCTCATGCCGGCGGCGAAGTTGCGCCCCGTCTCGCCGAGGATCACCGCCCGGCCGCCGGTCATGTACTCGCAGCCGTGGTCGCCCACCCCCTCGACGACCGCCTCGGCGCCGCTGTTGCGGACGCAGAACCGCTCGCCGGCGATGCCGCGGATGAAGACCTCGCCCGACGTGGCCCCGTAGAGCACGACGTTGCCGGCGATGACGTTGTCCTCGGCGACGAAGCCGGCCTGCTTCGGCGGCCGCACGACGACGCGGCCGCCGGAGAGCCCCTTGGCACAGTAGTCGTTGACGTCCCCCTCGACGCTCACCGTCACGCCCGGCACGCCGAAAGCCATCAGGCTCTGGCCGGCGGTGCCGGTGAAGTCGATGCGCACCGTGCCGTCGGGGAGGCCGGCGGCACCGTGGCGGCGGGTGATCTCGCTGGAGAGGATCGTCCCCACCGTGCGGTTGACGTTGCGGATCGGGAGCCGCAGATGGACCGGCTTCCTCTCCTCGAGCGCCGGCCGGCAGGCGGAGAGGAGCGTCGTCATGTCGAGCGACTCGGCGATGCCGTGGTCCTGCTTCTCGGCGCAGTGCGTCTTCACCCGCTCCGGCACCTCGGGCTTGTGGAGGATCGAGGAGAAGTCGAGCCCCTTGGCCTTCCAGTGGGCGATCGCGGCCCGGGTGTCGAGACGGTCGACGCGGCCCACCATCTCGGCGATCGTGCGGAAGCCGAGCTTCGCCATCACCTCCCGCAGCTCCTCGGCGAGGAGGAAGAAGAAGTTGACGACGTGCTCGGGCTTGCCGGCGAAGCGGGCGCGCAGCTCGGGATCCTGCGTGGCGATGCCCACCGGGCAGGTGTTGAGGTGGCACTTCCGCATCATGATGCAGCCGATGACGACGAGCGCCCCGGTGGCGATGCCGTATTCCTCGGCCCCCAGGAGCGTGGCGATCGCCACGTCCTTCGCCGTGCGGATCATGCCGTCGGTCTGGACGACGATCCGGCCGCGGAGATCGTTCATCACGAGCACCTGGTGGGCCTCGGCGAGGCCGAGCTCCCACGGCAGGCCGGCGTGCATGATCGAGGTCTGGGGGCTGGCGCCGGTGCCGCCGTCGCCGCCGGAGATCAGCACCACGTCGGCCTTCCCCTTCGACACGCCCGCCGCCACCGTCCCCACCCCCACTTCCGCCACGAGCTTCACGCTCACGCGGGCGTGGTGGTTGGCGTTCTTGAGGTCGTGGATCAGCTGGGCGAGATCCTCGATGGAGTAGATGTCGTGGTGCGGCGGCGGCGAGATCAGCCCCACCCCCGGCGTGCTGTGGCGGATGCGGGCGATCTCCCGGTCGACCTTGTGCCCCGGCAGCTGCCCCCCCTCGCCCGGCTTGGCCCCCTGGGCCATCTTGATCTGCAGCTCCTGGGCGTTGACGAGGTACAGGCTCGTGACGCCGAAGCGGCCGCTGGCCACCTGCTTGATCTTGGAGTTCTTGCTGTCGCCCGACGCGTCGGGCTGGTAGCGGACGGGGTCCTCGCCCCCCTCGCCGGTGTTGCTCCAGCCGCCGAGGCGGTTCATCGCGACGGCGAGCGTCTCGTGGGCCTCCTTCGAGATCGAGCCGTAGGACATCGCCCCGGTGGCGAA